>DCQA01000002.1 GCA_002323325.1 Coxiellaceae bacterium UBA1530
GATCGTCAAAGTAACTTAGCGTCTGTAAAGGAACCAAAGCAACCGTCCAGTTTTTTTCTGGTTGTTTAGCCTTAAATTTATAGGCACACAAAGGTGCCTGTTGAATGACCTGACTAGTATCGTGTGCTATCTCTAACATATAGGGTGGTGCATTTTTCATAGCTGATGATGAATCATCGCACGCTTGAAAAAAATATCCCGCTAAAGATACAGCATAACTTGATGCAGAGAATCCTAACAAAAATATAACCGTAAAGATTACTTTTTTCATACCATCACGTCCTTTTAAAAATTTCAGATTGAATACTGAAGATAATTCAATGATCTCTTTAAAGCAACGCCATCGTTAATACGAAGAATTATTGATGATTTGATGAATACACTTAAGTTCAACGATGCTATGAAGTTTTTGATTGTACCAGATATGGAGTATGATAGATTTCCTAAACAATAAGATCAGCTTATGTCATCGACAAGAAACGCTGAATATCCGAATCTATTAGATCTGATCGGTAATACTCCGATGATCAGACTTGAAAAGATGTGCACTAATCCGAATGTTACTTTATTGGGCAAACTGGAATGTTATAACCCAACTTTTAGTATTAAAGATAGAATGGTTGCCTACATCTTTGAGCAGGCGATTAAAGCCAATAAGATTTCTCCCAAGACTACGGTTGTAGAGGCTTCGTCAGGGAATGCAGCGTCCTCGGTTGCAATGCTTGCTGCTAGACACGATCTAAAGTCAATTATCACTGTCCCAGACACAACAAGTATTGAGAAAATACAACTGGCCAAGCTCTACGGAGCAACCGTTATCCTTTGCCCGCATGATGCCTCATCAGAATCCCCCGACCACTACGCAAATAAAGCAATCTCAATCGCAGAAACAATACCGAATAGCTTTATTCTCGATCAATACAATAATCCACTTAATATCGAAGCGCATTACCATTCCACAGCGCAAGAAATTCTAAATCAAACGCATAATAACGTCGATTTTATTATTGGTTGCGCAAGCACTGGTGGTACTATGTCTGGTATTGGTAGGCATGTTAAGGCAAGCTCACCTGCAACACAGATCATCATTGCTGATTCACAAGCATCAATTTTTAAATCCCAGTTTGATAACAACCAAGCTAATCCCAAAACTATCCAGCCAACAATCATTGAAGGTGCTGGTAAGTCTTATTTGCCAGGATGCTTGGAGATGCGACACTTTGATGAGATTGTTACGGTCACCGACAAGCAAGCAATTGATACTTTATATCGTGTTGCGCGACAAGAGGGCTTGTGTCTCGGCCTTTCAGCATCATTAGCCTTGTTTGCATCACTTAACCTAATTGAAAAAGAGCAATTTTCAATCCCGACGACAATTGTGACGGTATTAGCGGACAGTGGTTTGAAATATTTATCTAAACTTACTGATATAAGTGATCGATAGTATTTTTCTGATAAAAAATGATGACTAGCATCACACAAGCGAAAGCGCTGATAGTCTTTATGTACTACGGTTAGCGCCATTGGGTACAGTGATGATATTTTCTAGATCATGCTGGGATAATATGACAAGTTGACTTTTTTTAAGCCCTTGTTAGCACATTTTTCCTTAAAACAAAAAAATCAATACCATAGCAACAATACACGCTAATTTATACTATAATAAAAATATATATAGGAGAATAATAATGAAAACTTTATCCTTTAATATCCTTAAACCTTTTGCTTTTACTGCTTTATTTATTGTCTTTGCTGCGAGTTTTAATACTGCTGAGGCTGAAAGTCATGGTTGCCCGAGCAGCGATCAACATTGCAAGGGTCCTAACGATAGATGTGACTCTACGCCTGATTGCGGGGCGGGTTATTGTTGTAAAAAACAGAATGGTTTAACTAAACAATGCGTGTATGAAGCAAATGATTGCAATGAATAATCAAATATTATTTAACATGTTTTACAAAATAACCATCTACTTGTAATAGGAATCGTTTCTTTGAAAAAAACGTAAAAGTCATGGATATGGCATTTCTCTTTACTAAATTAGTTTAAACTTATTTTATAAATGAATTTAGAACGAAAATCGATATTGTTTTTACTGCAATACTCGTCAATATGGTCTAACAATAGCCGCATGTTTTAAGCCCTTGTTAGCACATTTTTCCTTAAAACAAAAAAATCGATGTCATAATACTCGTCAATATAGTCTAATAATACCTGCATGAGAGGCCCACTATAAAATCAAAATACCGCAGATTCGTTGGGTTACCTAAAACTGTACGTTCAGCATTCAAAACGGTAGCTCTAAATCAGGATCAATGGACAAAAGAGCATTACGAAAGCACGTCTGAATAACATTAAGCTGATCCTGGGTTTTAGCCTCAAAACGAATCACTAAATAAGCCGACGTGTTAGATGGCCGTACTAAGCCCCACCCATAACCGAAGTCAACGCGCAGTCCATCAATCGTGATTCGCTTTGCGTCTCCAAAGTCTCCTTCAATTAATGCATCCATAAATGCAGACTTTTTCTCTTCTGCCATAGGAAGCTTTAATTCAGGCGTATTCATACTATCTGGCAACACTTGAAATAACTCACTACATGTTGATGACTGAGATGCTACAATGCGTAATGCCCGCGCCCCCACATAGGCACCATCATCAAAACCAAACCACTCATCATTAAAAAAGATATGCCCACTCATTTCACCTGCAAAAGGAGCAGATTCGGCAATCATGCGTTTTTTAATTAAAGAGTGCCCGGTTTGATTCATAATCGGCACACCACCCCACTCAGTGATTTTTTGCGGCAAATGATTCGTACACTTAACATCAAAAACAATCTTTGATCCCGGGTGTTGCTTCAAAACATCTTGCGCAAAAAACAATAACTGGCGATCAGGCCAAATAATCTCACCCTCATTAGTGATTAAACCCAAACGATCACCATCACCATCAAATGCTAAACCCACATCTGCGTGATGTGCTTTAACCGCAGCACGAATATCGTCTAAGTTTTCAGGAATAGTTGGGTCCGGATGATGATTGGGAAAGTGACCATCGACCTCACAGAATAATTCAATCACCTCACAACCTATAGCGCGGTATAATGCAGGAGCCACCACACCAGCAATACCATTCCCACAATCAACCACCACTTTCAGTGGGCGTTGCAATTGAACCTGTTCACTCACATAGCGAATATAGGGCTCTATTATCTCATGTTCACGATAACCACCCTGTTGCGACGCCACCATCCAATCATGCTCTGTAATTCGTTGGTAGAGTATCTGAACGCCTTCCGTACTCAACGTCACACCATCTAATACAGACTTAAACCCATTGTGATGACCTGGATTGTGACTTGCTGTGACCATAATCCCTGAGTTAGCGGATAGAGTTTTTGTGGCGAAATACACCAAAGGCGTTGGCACTTGACCAATATCAATGACGTCACAACCGCTTTGACGCAACCCAACCACTAGCGCTTGCGTAAGCTCAAACCCAGTCAATCGACCATCCCGCCCGACAATTACTTCTCGGCCACCTTTTTGCTGAACCATTGAGCCAAACACTAAACCGATGGCGTAAGCGATACCGGGGCTAACCCCAGACTCATTGGCCTCGCCACGAATATCATAAGTGCGAAAAATGCCTTTTGGGATAATGGATGGCAATTCGTATTGCATTAACTTATTGTCCTGTGCTTCCAAAACCACCTTCTCCTCGTTGCGTTTGTTCAAATTCATCAACAATACTAAATTGTGCTTTTAATACCGGTAAAATCACTAATTGCGCGATACGCTCACCTGGCTCGATCGTATAAGTATTTTCACTGCGATTCCAACAAGAGACCATGAGAGGCCCTTGATAGTCTGAATCGATTAATCCGACCAAATTACCTAAGACAACACCGTGCTTATGTCCCAAACCTGAGCGAGGTAAGATAGTGGCTGCCAACGTCGGGTCCCCTAAATGAATAGCAATACCCGTTGAAATTAACTCTGTTTGACCGGGTTTTAAAGCTAAAGCGTCGTCTAAACACGCCCTTAAATCCAAGCCCGCAGATCCTTGTGTTGCGTACTCTGGTATGGCCATTTCGGCTCCAATCCGTGAATCAACAATTTTTAACTGAACAGACCGAAACATGCACGTTGCTCCTTAAAATGAAAAAAAACTAGGCTACCTTGTTTACCAGTGGATATCTAGATTACAAATGATGGGACATCAGCTATCGAAATTAACAATGACGATATCCACATTCAAGCTGATCAAGTCTGCTTAAAAAAATACTTCTGGTGGTTTAGTCAAGGATCAGTCAGTCAGCTCCTTCATACCACCCTAAAAAAACCCAACCCACTGAATTAATGTGAATAATTATATAAATTAGTGTATCAAATGCCTGTTTGAATGGATTTCTAAGACAAACAGCTAAACCACGACCTTTAAACCTACAAGCAGTATAAGAAGAAAGGAAAAATTAAGTTTACAAACAACGATGGGTTTGGTATAAAACACCGCTTAGTAGCACTTAGATAGGAGCTCTGTCATGTCAAGATCATGTCAAGTCACGGGAAAAGGCCCAATAGTGGGTAACAATGTTTCTCACGCAAACAATAAAACTAGAAGACGCTTTCTTCCAAACTTGCATAAAAAACGCATCTGGATCCCTAGCGAGCAACGCTACGTGACTCTTCGTGTTTCTGCACGCGGGCTTCGCACGATCGATAAGATCGGTATTGAAGCAGCTATAAAGCGCATTAACAACAACGAAAATATCAACTAGAGGCAATCGACATGGCATCAAAAGGTCCACGCGAAAAAATCATGTTACTTTCTAGCGGAAAAACTCAGGCTGGAAAAGCAACAGGTTACTTTTACACCACTTACAAAAATAAAAATAATACCCCTGATAAGATCGAACTCATGAAATTTGATCCTCGTGCATTCGATGAAAAAACTGGGAAATGTGGCATGATGATTAAATTCAAAGAGAAAAAAATTCCTAAGTAGATTTTAAGCAAAAAAACAAACGGAATATAACCACTTTCATGCCAGTCATGTCAGTGGTTTTTTTATATCTGCCTGACCAGACACATAAACGATGCGTGTTCAAATACAATAATAACCATACACGGTGATCACTAACCACGCTAAGGCATTAACCACAATACCTGAGCGAATCATTCCAACAATATTGACTTGCTCACTGCTATAAACAATGGCGTTCGTAGGGGTTGCTACTGGTAACATAAAAGCACAACTGGCGGCATAAGCTGCCGGTAACACCAGTTGCTGAACGGGAATGTGTAATTTTACCGCCAAAATAGCTAGCAATGGCACAAAAGTCATTGTTGTTGCAGTATTACTATTCACCTCAGTGAGTAATATGATACTCAATACGCTCAACAAAAGGATAAAAAACCAGGGAATAGATGATAAAAACATCAAATAATCTGCCATCCACAATGTCAAACCACTACTCTCAAGGGTTTTTGCTAGCGCAAAACCACCACCTACTAACAATAAAACTCCCCAAGGTATTTCTTTTGCATTATCCCAATGTAATATCCGCTGGCTACTCTCCCCCCCTCTGGGTAGTAAAAATAGTATACTAGCTGCGAACATCGCAATCCCTGCATCTGATACAGTAAATGACAATATTCGACTGATAGAAGGCCTCAGAAACCAGGCACATACAGTAAGAAATAACACAACACTTAGAACTTTTTCAGCTTGATTCATTCGGCCTAAGGCTTTGCGCTCGCTTATAATACTGTCTTCAATATTCGACGAAAAGTGCCCTCCTACATTTCCTCTAAAAAAACATAGCCAACACCACACGCCTACAGACAGTAGCGTAACCAACGGCATTGAAACCCAAAACCAATTCAAAAAACTTACCGACACATCATAATAATCACTTAAAAAGCCGACCACAAAGGCGTTCGGTGGTGTTCCTATTAATGTTGTCATTCCGCCAATATTAGCTGCATACATTAAAGCAAGCAGTAGCTTGGTCTTTAACAGCTGGGAGGCCTGGTAAATTTCAATCATACCCATCACAATGGGTAACAAAAGAATCACTGTCGCACTATTACTAATCCAACAACTAAAAAATACTGTGACCAGCATGACGCCCGCAATATGTAACCGTGGAGATCTACCCAATATCGATAGTAGTGCAAGCATTAATCGCTTGTGCAATCCTGATGCCTGCACTGCACTACCTAGCATAAAGCCTCCTAATAAAAGGAAGATAACCGGATGCGCGTAACTGACAGCAATATTCTTAAAGGAAGATAATTGTAAAAAAGGACATAGAATTAATGGCAAGCAACTGGTCACTGCTAGTGGAACCACTTCACAGATCCACCAAGTAATCATGAGCAAAGCCAAACCCAATGTATAGAGCATTTCCGGAGTCATACCATGAGGAATGGGACAGAAAAGACTGAGCGTAAACGCAGATATTCCTAAAAAAAAACCTATTGATTGCCGTTTTGTGTAGCTCAACATGCATCTTCCTTGACAAATTATCCAAACCCACTATAGCAAATGTTTTAGATACTTCCCCGTGTGCGATTGAGAGTTTTTAACAATTTGCTCTGGCGAACCAGCAGCAACCACTTGACCACCACCGGCACCACCTTCAGGCCCCATATCAATTACCCAGTCAGCCACCTTAACGACATCTAAATTGTGCTCAATGATAACCATTGTATTGCCCTGATCCCTCAAACGCATCACCACATCAATTAACTGATTCACGTCATGAAAATGTAACCCAGTGGTCGGCTCATCAAGAATATACAGTGTTTTTCCTGTAGCACGTTTAGATAACTCTCGTGATAACTTGACCCGCTGCGCCTCACCGCCTGACAAGGTGGTTGCGTTCTGACCAAGTGTAATATACGACAAACCGACATCCATGAGGGTGTCTAACTTACGTTTGACACTAGGTACATTCTCGAAAAAAACGACAGCGTCCTCAACGGTCATTTCCAAAACATCATAAATATTTTTACCTTTATATAAGACTTCTAGAGTCTCTCGCTTGTATCGTGCACCTTGACAGACATCACAGGTCACATAAACATCCGCTAAAAAGTGCATCTCTACTTTGATAACACCATCACCCTCACAAGCATCACATCGACCACCATTCACATTAAAACTAAATCGACCAGCTTTATAACCGCGTGCGCGAGCTTCTTGAGTGCCCGCAAATAACTCTCTTATCGCTGTAAACATCCCCGTATAGGTTGCCGGATTAGAGCGAGGCGTTCGGCCAATAGGACTTTGATCAATATTAACTACCTTATCCAGATCATCCATCCCTGTAACTGAAGTATGTTGGCCAATCAGGTGAGATGTAGCACCATTTAATCGTTGTGCAGCAATAGGATATAACGTGCCATTAATTAAGCTAGATTTTCCAGAACCAGACACTCCTGTAATACAGGTCAACAACCCCAAAGGTAATTCCAAGGTAACATCCTGCAAATTATTTAAGCTGGCACCTTTTATGGTCAGCTTTTGACGACAAACATTTGCAATTCTCTTTTCGGGTAGCGGAATCGCTTGCTTACCCGACAAGTATTGTCCTGTCAGTGATAACTCAGAAGCTTTCACCTCGTCAGGCGTACCCTGCGCCATAATTTCGCCCCCATGAACGCCTGCACCGGGACCTAGATCAATTAAATGATCGGCTCGTAACATAGCCTCCTCATCATGCTCAACCATGATGACCGTATTTCCTAAATCTCGAAGTCGCTCCAGGGACTGTAATAAACGTTCATTATCGCGCTGATGTAAGCCAATCGATGGCTCATCTAAAACATACATAACACCGACTAATCCAGAGCCAATCTGACTTGCTAAACGTATACGCTGTGCCTCTCCTCCAGATAACGTTTCTGCACTTCGTGATAAGGTTAAATAATCTAGACCAACATTAACTAAAAAACCTAACCGAGCAACGACTTCTTTGATAATCTTCTCAGCAATTTGACCTTGTTGACCCGGTAACTCTAATTTTTGAAACCAATCATAGGATGACTGTATTGACAGTTGAACAATCTCCGGTAAACGGTGTTCACCCACGCGCACATGACGAGACTGATGACAGATGCGTTCGCCGTGGCAATCTGGACAGGGACTCAATGTTAGATATTTAGCGAGCTCCTCTCGCACAGCTGTTGAGTCTGTCTCGTGATAACGGCGCTGCATATTAGGAATAATACCTTCAAAAGTATGAGCACGCTCAATCAGCTGATTCTGAGCACCTCGATACATAAAAGTAATTTTTTCTTTGCCACTGCCATACAATAAGACTTGCTGAAGATCCTCAGATAAAATTGAAAAAGGCTGCTCAACATCGAATTGATAATGTCTTGATAATGATTCTAATAGTTGAAAATAGTAACGGTTACGTCTATCCCATCCACGAACAGCACCGCCTGCTAAGCTTTGTTGAGGATTCATCACGACCTTGGAAGGATCAAATAGCTGTTGCACACCTAAACCATCACAACCATGACATGCACCTTTAGGATTGTTAAAAGAAAACAAACGTGGCTCTAATTCTTCAATACTGTACCCACAGGTAGGACATGAAAACTTTGCTGAAAATAAGACATCCTTTGATGCATCATCATTCATGATATGAACAATGGCTAAACCATCAGCGAGAGCAATAGCCGTCTCGAATGATTCTGCTAGACGTTGCTGCTGACCATCACGTACTTTTAATCGATCAACAACCACTTCAATGGTATGTTTCTGTTTTGGCTCTAATTCGGGAGCATCATCTAACTCGACCACATCACCATCGATCCGAGCGCGAACGTATCCCTGACTCTGGAGCTTGACTATTAACTTTTGATGCTCACCTTTGCGTGAGCGCACCACAGGTGCTAATAACATCACAGCCGTGTCTTCGGGAAATCTCATGACCGTATCAACCATCTCTGCAATTGGCTGAGCTACCAATGGATGATTGTGCTCTGGACAAAAAGGTTGACCAACTCGGGCGTAGAGTAAACGTAAATAATCATAAATCTCTGTGATGGTACCCACCGTTGAGCGGGGATTATGCGAGGTAGCCTTTTGCTCGATAGAAATAGCAGGAGATAATCCTTCAATCAAGTCAACATCAGGTTTACTCATCACAGACAAGAACTGACGGGCGTATGCTGATAAAGACTCAACATATCGCCGCTGACCTTCTGCGTACAGTGTGTCAAAAGCTAATGATGACTTCCCAGAGCCTGACAAACCAGTAATAACAACCAATTGGTCTCTTGGTAGATCTAAGTCAAAATTTTTCAAGTTATGAGTGCGCACACCCCTCAATGATAATTTATCCACACCATTCACCATCTAAAATTACAACCCGGGGAGTATACGCCTTTTTCTTCCACAAAAGGAGCCCATTGCGTGTAATATATCCTAGTTTTACTGGCATTTAATGGCCCAAAAAATTATCATAGCGACAGCATAATACCTTTACAGTTGAACATAAAGTAACCAAAAACTCCCAGAGCCACATCATGTCAAAATCTGAATTATCCTCGGTACTTTCAATTGCTCTACTCATGGCCTTTCGCATGTTAGGAATGTTCATGGTATTGCCGATTTTTGCAACTGCAGCAAAACATCTCACCGGTAGTACACCAGCGCTTATCGGACTCACACTCGGCATATACGGACTCACTCAAGCGATGTTACAAATCCCATTTGGTGCATTATCTGATAAAATAGGCCGAAAACCTATCATTGCAGTAGGACTTGTTTTACTGATAATCGGCAGTTTTATTGCTGCCCAAGCCCATTCTATTTACGGAATTCTCATAGGCCGCGCCTTGCAGGGGGCAGGTGCTATTGGCAGTACATGCCTTGCCTTACTAGCGGATTTAACACGTGATGAACATCGTAGTAAAGCTATGGCTTTGGTTGGGATGATGATTGGTTTATCGTTTGCTGTTGCTATTGTGATAGGCCCGATGATTAATCATTACTTTGACCTAAATGGTATTTTTTGGGCGACAGGTTTTCTCGGTATCTTTGCCTTATTGGTATTACTACCGAGCATAAAAAAGCCACCCCAACTCAGTGTATCCCTCCACTCTGAAACAACTCGAAATCGCTACCGCTCAGTTTTCTCAAACACGCAATTACTACGATTGAATCTAGGTATCTTCTGTCAACATGCCATGCTTACAAGTCTCTTTGTTATTCTTCCCCTACTACTAACACAGAACTTAGGATTGAGTAATCACCAACAAACTCTAACCTATCTGCTTATTCTCAGTGGTGCATTCATTACATCAATACCACTCATTATTATTGCTGAGGCCTGGCGAAAAATGAAACCCGTTTTTCTACTAGGTATCACCATATTAACTGTAAGCAGTTTATTGTTAATTTCCTTTCACCAAGCACGGTGGGACGTATTTTTACTGCTCTTTCTTTTCTTTGCTGCATTTAATTTATTAGAAGCCACGCTACCGTCCTTGGTCTCAAAATTAGCATCCATACGTCACAAAGGCACTGCCATGGGCGTGTACTCCACTGCACAATTCCTTGGTATTTTTGTAGGTGGTAGCCTTAGTGGGTGGCTATATGGACACTACACACTACTCGGCGTCTTACTTTTTATGAGCGGTTTAGGCCTCCTATGGTTTATATGGGCTAGCACCATGGCACAACCACCTTACCTATCGACAGTCATTTTCTCTACTTCTAATAATCCTTCGCATGTAAAACAATTAATCACTCAATTTCATAACACTGAAGGTGTTCAAGAAGCCGCTTTTTCTAAAGAAGAAGCATTAATCTACCTCAAGATTGATAAAAAAATAGTCAACCCGAACGAATTGCGAAACCAGATAGAAGCCTGTAGTCTAGCGTAATATTGTATTAATAGTATCAGTGCATAAAGAGGAGTACACAGATGGCAAGAGGTATTAACAAAGTTATTTTAGTCGGTAATTTAGGGGGCGAACCTGAAGTCCGATTCACACCAGGCGGTAGTGCTGTAGCTAACATTACGATTGCTACTAGCTCGTCTTGGCGTGATAAACAATCGGGCGAAATGCAAGAACGCACTGAGTGGCACCGTGTAGCCTTTTTCAATCGTTTAGCTGAAATTGCTGGCGAATACCTTCACAAAGGCTCAAAAGTTTATATCGAAGGCAGCCTAAAAACTCGCAAATGGCAGGATAAAGCCGGCAATGATCGCTACACAACAGAAGTTATTGCCAATGAAATGCAAATGTTAGATAGCCGTGGACAAGGTGGAGCACCTAGTAGCTCATTCAATACCACTAATAATCAACAAAGCACACCTGAGATGTCTGCCGCTCCAATGACTGCCGCTATTGAAGACGATGACATTCCGTTTTAGTGATTGCATCCATCACTTAATCTCTTTAAAAAACTCTTACCAATCGGTAAGAGTTTTTTATATCTGCAAAAAACAGGCTTTTTTAGATTCAAGTTTTCATACGGGTGATGGTGACGCCCTATCGATACTAAGAGAAACGGCATCTTGTGACGCTTCCGAATTATCTACCACTTCATCTGAATGAACACTACTCGTACTTGACAGATCGTCTAAAGCTTGTGAGTAACGCCATAGGGTTGGTAATTGTGTAAAGACACCAATACTACCTAAAGCCAATGATGAGCAAGCCATCCCAATTTCCAGAGCTGGCGCTACTTCAATAGCGCGTGCTTGTCCCGCATAGTATTGCATGACTAAACCTTGACGCTGCGCAATCACTGCTTCAGCGTCATTACTACTAAGGTAAACTGTTAAAATATTCATGATCAAGGCACTGGTCCCCATCATGCTCAGTATGGCTAACAAATAAAAGCTCTTATGCTTTGATAAACACAGCTGCTGAACATCCAAAAGGATCTTACCGCTGACCGTATGACCAAGGCATCGAACTAAAGAGTTTGCAGATTGTGAAAACACATTATTGACTGAAAAAAATTTACCCATACTGGTAATATTGTCTTGGAGCTGAATCAACTCGAAGCCACAAGAATATGCAGATGCTAGGTAAATTAAACTGGCTAGGAAATAATTGCATGCCATAGACTCTTTACTTTGATGGGGAAACCAGTGTCGAATTACATCCATAAACGAACGCGAACGCACAAATCCTCTAAAAATAGGTAATAACTCTCGAATACACGGCGCCAATAAATCAGCACACTGGTAAATACGACGGACCAAAGGCTGCCTAAATAAAGGTAAAATTACACGCTCATATTTTGCATGATACTCCACGTGTTTACGAAACGAATCAACCACATCGGTATATAAGTCTAAGATAAAATTCAGTAAAATAGACACAGCAAGCAGTGGCCATTTTATTGCAGGATGCGCTCCATTAACGCTCAGCAAAACCACCATAACAGCATTGGAGATACTCGATAAATTTGCACAGAGTGCCAACATTACATGACAATGATCTGATTGACCCAATTGCAGCGGCTGATTGATAGGTTGATCAACTCGACCATCGAGTCGATGTATGATCCCGTTAGAAACCAACCATGCTCGACACGCAAGCAAAGCGGCATAGGGAACCATCGGCACAAGAATTTTTTCAAACAGTGATAACTGTTGAGACTGCGGCTGTAGTCCGTAAACGATAATCACAACAGGCAAAGAGAGGGACGACGTAGAAGCAAACAATCCTGTTACTAAACCGCGTAAAGAGACTGACGCAACTTTTGAAACCAAGGAAGACTCGGGCGTCACTGCTGGGTCTTGAAACTCATATTCATCATGATTTAAATTCAATCATCACACCTGTATGGATTAACATTAAAAAATATCAAAAAACTTAACCGAACTCCTCTAGCGGCCAGAACGTAAAGGTGTTTGAATAGCGTCCTTCGAGGGTTCAGGATTTTGCTCCATTTTACCTTCTTGTTGAACGAGACTATTCACATATTTACTGAAGCCAGGTCTGGCTCTTGATAGCTTACGAAAAACTGTTCTATCATAATGATGACTACTCGAATTCTTATTCTCTAACCGTGTATTTAAATTACTCAAAATTTTTAAACAACTGTCTGAGCGGAACTGCTTATTTGGTAATGATTCGGTAGATTCATTTAAAACGAGTTGAATTTTGGCAAATAACTGTTGATCACTTGACCCTCTATTCGATGTCGATTTTATTGGAACGGTTTTCGAAACTTTATTATTGCCTTTAGCCATCATGATCTCACGTTGCAGTTTATTTCCAGTGGCATATTACGCGAGTATTGTTAAAAAAATATTAAAAATTAGGATAATATACCGAAAAAAAGTGCATCTTTACGGGTATTTGTTTATTTTCCAACCGATTATTATTAAATCTTGCCTGTCTTCAATGCATTCATTGAACTGCTTGATTTAGTAGCTGCTTGTAACAAGCAACTCGCTCAACAGATGCCAAAACATTCTCAATGGGCCACTGCTTTGATACCACTGCCTCCGTTAATAGCCCCACCAGTTGCTGATATTCGGCGACAGTCAACGATGATAATTGACCTCCAATAATCACCATATCATTACCTGCAAGAAATGCACGGAGAGCCAATGCGGCTAAGGATTGTACCGAAGAGGATGTATACGTTTGAGCTGCTGCTGCCATTTGAATGTCATCACTGATAACAACGCCATCAAATCCAGTCGTTCGTAAGCGATCAATCCAACGTTTCGATAAGCTAACTGGCAGGTCATCAACATCTCTATGAATCACATGAGACGTCATGACCATTCCGCATTGGTTGGCTAATGCATGAAAAGGATGAAGCTCATCTTCCGACCATTGCTGCGTTATATCGACCTGATCAAAATGTGTATCGCCCAATGAGCTACCGTGACCAGGATAATGCTTCAGACAACACTGAATACCATAGCTACTGCAAGCATCTATAAATAATGTTGCACAGCTCGTTACGACATCAGTACTGAATGAGAAACTTCTATGAACTTTTCCGATGATTGGACACTGTTCATTATGGATATCAACGACAGGTGCATACACACAATTAAAGTTAAGATCAAATAAGAGCTTCGCAATCTTATCGCAATGGAGCTTAACCTGATCTATTTTTCCATCATGGTATAATTGCCCTAATTGATAGGCACATAGTGTTGCAGGAAAACCAGCATCGACCTTTAAACGATTAACGCCTAATCGAATAGGATCTCCATTCTCTAACTCAGTCCAGTCAAGACCTCCCTCTGAGTCAATGGATATTAGCGTATTTGGAAATAAGATTTTTAGTTGATGATTAAGTTCCGTTAGCTGATCCGGGTTAACAATATTTTTAGTGCAACTTTCTGATAGATTCTTATTATTACACTTGCGATCAAAAGCAATCAGGCCGCCTGGATGAGGCAACTCTGATAGACCCTGTATAAATGAGTGATCGGCACTATGGCCTTCAAAACCAATAATCAACAGAGAGGAAATTGCATTTGGAGATATCATAAATCGCAAAAGGGCTAAGAATTACATCGAACACATTACCTTTTCGATGCTGTACTGTCTATGAAATCGGGCTTATTTGATTAAATTCCAGCGTCTAATTCTCAAAAACTTTTTATTTAATAATTTTCATGTATATTAAAATAAAATTAACATCAAGGAAGATCAATGAGAGCAAGCGTAGGTCAATACTTAGCCAGCCGATTAGCGTCCATTGGCATAAAAGAGTATTTTGCTGTACCAGGAGACTATAATCTCATTCTGCTAGATGAAATACTAAAAAACCAATCTCTTCAAATGATAAACTGCTGTAATGAGCTAAATGCAAGCTATGCTGCTGATGGATACGCGAGGATCAATGGTGTCGCGGCGTGTGTTGTTACATTTGGAGTTGGCGGACTCAGCGCGATCAATGGTATTGCAGGCGCATACGCTGAAAATCTTCCAGTTATCATTATTTCAGGCGCACCAAACACAAACTCCATACAAAGAAGAGAAGATGTCCACCATACCACAGGTACAACAGATCATAGCTATGTACGAAGGGTGTTCAAAGAGGTATGTGCAACAACACAATGCATAATTTCACCTGATAAAGCTCCATTACAAATTGATTACGCAATTGAAAAAGCCATAACTCTTTCAAAACCGGTATACATAGATATCTCATGCAATATAGCCAACCATCCAAGTAAGATAATTTCAAAACGGACATTCAGCAAATTTATAACAAGCGATAACACCAGCAAACATCAAGCCACAGAATGTATTTCGGAAAAGATAAACAACGCAATTAAGCCAGTAATCATAGCTGGATCAGGTTGTCGCTCAGAAGAAACGGGTTCACTTGTAGAAGCGCTATCCTCAATGAGCGATATACCTATTGCCATTATGCCAGATGCAAAAGGCTTTATTTCCGAAGACCATCCGAACTATATGGGATTATATTGGGGGCCGGTTAGCTCCGAAAATGTGTGTGAAATAGTTGAGTCCAGCGACTGCTATATCTTTATAGGAGCAAATATAAATGACTATACAACCTCAGGATATAGAAACAATATATCTAAGGAATATCTAATTAATATCAATACTAACGAATGTTCACTCAGTGATAGATACTTTACAAGAATAAATATCAACGAAATAATCAGTGAATTACCAAATAAAATTAAGAAGAATAATGCCGCCCTTGAGCAGTTTAAGCGACTCAATATTTTTGATAATAAAGCAAAGATCAATCTTAAAAATGCAACAGAAGCACCTGTCACTAGACAATATGTAATAGAAAGCATTCAGGACAACCTAACTGACGATCACTTAATTCTAGTTGAAACAGGAGATGCTTGGTTTAATGGACTCGAGCTAAGACTTCCGAAGAAAGCTCGTTTCGAAATTCAAATGCAATATGGATCTATAGGGTGGTCTGTTGGCGCAACACTTGGTGCACAGATTGCCCTCAAAGATACCAAAAGAGTCATCGCACTAATTGGAGATGGATCATTCCAAATGACAGCACAAGAACTCTCGACAATGATACGATATGAAGTGAATCCAATAATAATTCTTATGAACAACGCCTCATATGGAATCGAAGTTCAAATACATGATGGCCCGTATAATGAAATCAATGATTGGAAGTATGCAGAACTAGTTGAAGTATTTAGAGGCAAGAACGAAAGAGCTAATTCGAAACTTGTGAAAACTGAAATAGAGATGCGTGACGCATTAGAGGAAGCAGTTAAAAATAACACCCTTTGTTTAATTGAAGTACAAATAGATAAAGATGACTGTAACAAGCGGCTCTTACAATGGGGGAAATACGTATCGGAGTATAATTCAAGAGAACCAGAACAATAGACGTCGGTGAAAAGCTATATCAATAGAAAAAAAAAACGACAAGCTAAAGAAAAAAAAAATAATTTAAAAATT
>DCQA01000033.1:0-5613 GCA_002323325.1 Coxiellaceae bacterium UBA1530
TTTTGACCTAAGGATTTTGAGAAGTCATCTACATCATTCTGATCATTTAGAGTAAAGCAGGCGTCCAATCATACAGTATACTTTTCCCCCTTAGCTCTGCCCTTTTTATGAACGCTCACCGCTCTCTTTCTTTATCTCAGTTTTTATCCGTTTAGCCCACATTCGAAAACCTTTGTCTGTCTGCATATTCTATCCTGTTTTTTTTCTATTTTTCTTAACTTTCTGCTAACGCTGTCATCCTCCCTTGGCTCACTCTCACTCAGATTCGCAACTACATGTTTACCCTCAAGTTGATTCTGCTCGCCTGCGACTGGTGGTCGCAGACTGTTACTGGGCCCTGCAGTACTCGTACTTATCACTGACACACCCAGCGCGACTGAAACTAAGGCGGTTAATATCTGTTTCATGGTCTTACACCAATCTATTTCTTAATGACATAACTCATTATAGACCATGAATCTTAATTTGCTTGACCACAGAGATAAGGAATACCGAATAGTTCCTATATGAAAACCCTAAGCCAACTTAAAGAAAAAACCGGAAAAATACCAAGAAAACATTAATAAACAGACGACGTGTAGCCTACTTTTCCCTACTGATTTAGCTAAACCCACAGTACCCATGCAGGTATAAAGATCTTATAAAACTTCCATGTAGAATCAGTACAAACGAGATTGGATCAAGTAGAGCAGCAAACCGACCCCAGCGTGAATATAATTATATTGACTGTTGCTAACGAGACATCCTCATAGTTTCTGGCGCAAGCTCAGGAGTATATCCCTCATCAATAAGAGGCTTAAAGGTATCGTCCGTTCGAATTACCGTTATTAAACGATTAAAAGCATTATCGGCGTGGAAATGTTGATTTTCACCTTGTTCTGATGGAGTTTCTTGTTCATCAAAACAATTAAATAACACAAGACCAAAGAGACCAGTGAGAAAGCAGTCTATTGGTAACCCAATCGTAAGGGATGAACTAATCCACAATGAACATGCATAATTACCGAATGCTGTCGGCATGCTAGTCACCGTGACAGCATGCAAACATGGATCGATAGAGCCATACTGAGGTTGTAAACAAATAGCAACCAGAGGAGTAATCAATAAATTTGTAGCAGAAAAAAACAGTGAAAAAGAACGCAAACATCTCCATTTTTCTGATGAACGCTCTATCGATTCATCAGGCAACGTACTAGCAATGTACTCATTGTCTTCTTCAGAATTGGTCCAGTGGTTCACCTGGATATTTAGAGATATCTTTGGATTATGTGGATGAAATTTTAAGCTCATTACATCCTTTCTATCAACTAAGAAAACATAGTTATACTTACATGCCCGATGCTCACTATCATCAGTTGGTATCACAAATGCCTTATTAAAAAAATCAAAACTTATCGGTGATTGCATTATTTGCTGTATCTGTTTAAGCACTGGTTGTTTGGGGATGTCATGTCGTAGCTTTACAGCTTTCTCAAGAATCTCATAAAAACTGTTCAGCGGCTTATGCTCCATCAGACCATCTATTGCGTCTTCGATACATTGCCACGCAGTGTTTCCTGTCTCTGGATTGAAGAACAGTCTTTGCTGATGATCATTAGCCATACTTGGACGCTCACCAACAGTTTGTTTCAGCACATGAAATAAAGGTTCAACCCATTCAGGCAATGGTGATTGAGAGGAAGAATGCTCTTCAATGACTCGATTACCCTCTTCGATAGTTATTTCTGAGGTTGCTTCTTGAGAAACAGGCTCAAGCCAACTACCAAAAAGACTATGAATATGCGTACTTATCCAGCCTGACCACTCCTGACTATTTTCCTCCGAAACATGACTGTGTGCTGTAAAGAATGAATCTAAAGAATCTGATGATTGACGAGTACTGGGATCCTCCGACGATAGAAGACGTGCTGTTAAACCCTTACGAATGTCATCTATATTGTTCATAGTCACGCCCTACCTCATAAGAAAAAATACACAACCCCTCACTAGGAACAACTATTAATGGTATTGATACAGCTTACCGTTATGGCATAAAAACAGGTTTGGCTTATGGGTATACCTGTCGACTACGATAAACTAAGAATCACTCCACACAGGTATCATCAACATTTTCACCTAAGCCAGAAGGAATCTACTGACACCGGCACCCATCAAATGATAAGCCTGGATTTTTAAGGTGAATAGCACCAAGGGAAAGATTATTTATGAATCAGCGAGATGATCCCAAACAGCTCGTTAACCATTGAGAACGTGACTGCAAATTCATAATGTGCAAATTTAACCCAAAATAAACGTGATGTTAAGTTAAGATACAATTAAAAGCTCAGTTGCTTGTGAATTTGATCATTTTTATCGATAAAAAAATCGCATAAGCTTAAAATCTTGTGGCATGTCACAAAAAGTAAGTTATCATACGATATCAATATTTTTAGGTATGGTGCATTAATAGAATGAAACGTTTTTATACACTCTTCATGCCATTGACTCTGATCACTTTCACCACAATGAGCCCGGCGACTATACAACCTAGGTCTATTCATTACCTGCTGACAGAACAAACAACACCAAATCTTATCAATATTCTTCCAGCACCTCCGAAAGAAACCGATGCGGCTTTCGCAGCAGATAAAGACGCTTACAAACTTGGCTACAGTCACAAAGATTCTAAACGCTGGGAAACTGCACGACTGGATAGTCTTTTAGACTATAAAGACATCACTGATGTCATACCACTAACTAAACGTTTTAACACGGCATTTGGTACAACTATATCACCTAAAACTACCCCTTATACTTATCGTATTATACAAGAAATTGTTCGGGACCAACATCTATTCACCACACCCGTAAAAAAGCATTATCAACGACAGCGTCCATTTGTTCGATACCATCACAGTACTTGCAACTCAATCGATGAACCTTATCTTATTACCAATGGTAGTTTTCCGTCAGGACACACCACATTAGGCTGGGCGACTGCCTTAGCATTGACAGAAATTAATCCTAAGCGATCCGTTGAGATACTTCAGCGCGGTTACGACTATGGTGAAAGCCGCATTATCTGTGGGGCTCATTGGCAGAGTGATGTTCAAGCTGGACGACTTGCAGGTAGCATTATGATTGCCCGACTCAACGCAGAGCCCACCTTTAGAGATTGGGTAACAGCAGCACAAAAAGAAATCGCAACAAATGTGACCGGATAGAACATGATTGGAGTCTTTACCTGCAAACATATTGCAGAAAAACCACGAGCAAAGTCTCGGCTGAAAAAACCAAGCCAAGATCAAAAAAAATGCACTTCTAGGAAAGGTAACGATATTCCTCAGTAGCTCAGTGGTAGAGCCATTGACTATTAATCATTTGATCTGTTTCAAGACCTCCCAGGGGCCATACCAAATATTCCACTAAACCCACACTAGCAACTTACCTCAATAAATACAGGAGAAAACCATGAATAAAACTCATCGAGTATCAACCCTTATAGGCTGCTTACTTAGCATAACGTGCATCAATTCCTGGGCTGATGAAACCACCACACAGAATGACTTTAAAAGAATCGACATCGAATGGAATGTACTACCCACAGCTTTTGGTTACCTTTCAGGAAGTGTTAACTATCGAACAAATAACGCATCCGCTATAGGTGTTAACTTTGGAGCGAGCGTTAATAATAACACTGATGACGAATACCACAACATTGGTATTAAATACAGCTATGCCTTAAACGGTGATTACACCAGTAGCGGCTGGTTGATTAAACCTACCTTAGGATATGCTTATTTCAAAAGTGAAGATAACTCTGAAAGCGACAATGGAGTCTTTGCTTCTCTCTTATTTACTTACAAGTGGCAATGGGATAGTGGCCTAAATCTTCAGCTAGGTTTTGGACCTATGTATTATTCCATTAATTATGATGACCAATGGGATAGAGACGATAGCTTAAATAGCGGCATATCATTATCAGGTGAGTTTGGATTAGGCTATAACTTCTAAACCCAACACATGAGTTTCACACCATTGTGACCCTCACACCAACTACACCCTAGCTAAATCATTTAACTTAGCCATACTTTAGTTTTTCATAACCGAGAAGTAAAATATGGCAGAAGGCAAATCGATTGGTCAATGGAAAGAATGGGTTAAATCCTGCAATGAAAGCGGCAAGAGCAAAGCAGCCTTTTGTCCAGCCAATTCACTTAACTACCATCAATTTCTGTACTGGTGCATCAAATTCAATAAAAAAAACCTATCCACTTATTCCTATAAGAATCACTAACGCCAATGAACCTTTAGTGATTATCCGGTTAGGCAATGGCAGTATGCTTGAGGTGGTATCATCAATGTTAGTAATTTATATGACAGCTGATATGATATCGACCACTTGCCTTAGTGTGTATTTGTGTCTAGGTTGTCTGCTTCAATATTTTATTTAGAACTTCACAAAGATTTGCATATTGAATAATGGGATTCAATTGTATGGATTATTCACGCCATATTTTAAAAGCGTGTATTTTGGCTACAGCAATAGGCGGCATGGTTGGTTCTGGTTGGTTATTTGAACATTTTTTAGTGGCCAAGATGGCAAGACCTGCCAGTGTTTTATCATGAGCGTTAGGGGGAGTGTTAATTATGGTGATAGTGCTTACTTTCGCTGAGCTTGTTGATACGTTTCCTTGCAAGGGTCGTATGATTCGCTTTACGTTTCATTGCCGAATTTTATATCTAACACACAATTACTTGGTCATCTTTAGACTGATGAAGAAGAATCACCCTTCGATTCTAACTCTTATCCATCTAAAGCTGAAGTTATTGACAATTTTGATGACGTGAATTCTGTAGATGACACGGATATTTTCACTTTTATCGATTTTATTGATGTTACAGGCTTTAGTTAATTAGTTAGATAATTAGTGTTCGTATCTTCTTTTTTATTCGTCATTTTACTGACTATGATGGTCAATCTTATTAAATATAAATCGCACAGATTGAAAAGAAACGAAAAAAATCATAAAAAACCCTAAATTTCGTAAAATTTGTACTACATTTACTATTAAAGGATATATTTTTTCTGGATGAACTGTTCGGGCATCATAATGAGGAGTTTAATCATGTCACAAGAATTTAACAAAGCATCATCAAAAAATTTTAGAGTATCTCGAGCTCACGGCTTAGCGATATCGGGTTTGGTATTTTATTTAGTGCATATCTTACAGCAAGCACAAGCACGTGATGCAGCTGTATTAGATGACACGATGACAGATCTGGATGTTGTTGTGCATCAGAAGGGTGAAACAGCTGATGCTGTTACAGTTACTTCGGTTGAAGCACTAGAGCCTGTATTCATAGAATCAACACCCCCTCAGTCAATAAAAACTACCGTAGTAGTAGATGAAGAAGAAACTTCAGATGAAGTTATGAATGGTAAGGATGCCATCGATGTATCAGACGGTGGTGTCAGTCCATTATTAATTTTAGGTGGTGTTGCATTGCTGGGTGGAGGCGTTGCATTAGCAGTCAATGACAATGATAGTGATGATTCAACAGTAACTACCAATGATCAGGAACCTGAGCTTGTATATGAAACAGGTAGTGATCAGGAACCTGAGAGTGATC
>DCQA01000033.1:5940-8027 GCA_002323325.1 Coxiellaceae bacterium UBA1530
GTGATCAGGAACCTGAGAGTGATCAAGAACCTGAGCTTGTATATGAAACAGGTATCGTGACATTATTTGGAATTCCAATGGATGGTCAGATAGTTTCATTAGACAGAGTTGTTGATCAGGGTGCAGATGGCAAAAATAGTGAAGATGATGAGATCGTTTATAGGGATGTTGAATGGCTAAATAGTGAAACAAATACTGTGGTAGCAAACGGGGAAAGTCTTTCTTTCACTAAAGAGTTGGAGGGCATGTCAATATATGCCAGAGGTTATATGACTATAGATGAAGTTGAGATACCTTTCTCCACTAGGACAACTAATCCAGCCTCTGCAGAATTTATCAATGAAATATTGAGTGTTGGTGCTGATGATACAAATTCAGAATGGGAAATAGATCTCTATGAAGCTGACGGATTAACTTTTCCAGTCTATGCCTTCGGCGAACAAGGTGGTTATTACGCTACATCTGACCCTGTTAGCGCCAGTTATCTCACATTGTCTGATCCGTTAACAATAACAGATAATGATACCTTTTTGAGTGTATCTGTATCATGGGATGTGGAGCCTCCAGAGAGCCTTGACCAAGGCTGGGATGGGTGGAACATTCAGGCGAGTACTAATAATGGAGACACTTGGGAAACTTTATCGTCTCAGAATTTTCCATATGAGGATTATGGGTATATCGAAAGTTATTGGAACGAGCTTAATGCTATTGGTGGGGGGCAAGCTTATGCGGGAGCTTCCGATGGTTTTGTAACAATATCAGATCTAGGTTTGAGTACAGAGGAATATGGCGCTTTACCTCTGGGGGATGTTTATATTCGTGCAGCCTTTTACAGCGATGAAGCAAGTAGTGATCAAGGAGTGTTCATAAAAGACATACAAGTCATTAATAAAGATGGCACTGATATTTTGGATGATACAATTAGCTATACCGACACTAAATTTGATCCTGTTGACTATAGAGAAGCCTTTTTAGTTGAGAGTGTTCAATTTGTTGATGGGCAAATGACATCACTAACTTTGAATAGCAACGCCTATGAGGATATTCCTTTAGTATTAGGCGCATGGAATGATCTGCAGTCCCTTGATTTATCCAGTTCGGGCTTTGGTGGTAGAAGTGTGGTAGATGAAGTTGTAACGGTTGATGAAGATGATACTGATCTTGCTGATATTGTGGAAATGATAAATCCTGACACTTTACGGGATCTCGATTTATCGTCTAATAGTTTTGTCCTTGACGGTGACACTTTCACTGATATACTTCCTCAGCTCAAAACCTTCTCACTTTCGAATAATGAAGATGCTCTATCAGAATTGTCATTTAATTCGCTTATAGGCATCATGCCTAATTTAACGTCGCTTGATGTATCTAATACCGGTGTTGAATTAGAGGGAGAGCTTCCAGATATGCAAACTATTAAGGTGCTGGATCTGAGTCAAAATCCGATGAATATTAATATGCAAGAGATTGCAGGACTAGAATCCTTACAAGAATTGAATCTATATCAAATGGGTGGTGAAATAACCAATCTAGATGCTATTTCGAATATGTCAGGATTGTCTCATCTCGATATACACTATAACGATCTGGCCGGTGTAATTCCAATGTTACCTGCGAGTATGATCGAAGTAAATTTGGGTAATAATAACTTTACAGGCGATCTTGAGACTGCTCTATCAGGTGGTGGAAATTTATTAGAGTATTTTCGAGTGAGTTTTAATCAATTGACCTCAAAATTCCCAGTGGAACTCTATGAACACACTAATCTATATTACATCAGTCTGGGGACAAATCTTACAAATGACTCAGAAGGTAACGTTGTAGTAGATGAAAATGGTGATTCAGTCACAGGGTTTTATGGAACAATTCCAGGTGGCATTAGTGCTTTGAAAAACCTTGAATGGTTATATATTAGCGATAATCAAATGAGTGGATCTTTACCTGAGGAGGAGTTAACAAGTTTGTTACCAGAAAATGAGGGGACCCTGTTAAGAGTATGGGCTGATAATCAGGCAGGAGATGGACTTATTTTTACAGATGATTTTATCGACCAAATGACTGAGCTGGAATACGGTTTTCAATACGAC
>DCQA01000040.1 GCA_002323325.1 Coxiellaceae bacterium UBA1530
ACCATCCAGAGTCCACCAAAAATGAGCTGGTAGTTAATTATTTTTTGAAGCTTTGATTTGCGATTAGAGTTATAAATATTTGAGTACTTTGGATTAATAATTTTAGAGAATGCGTTTACTAATGCCGTGCTGATTGAGCTAATAAAAAAACAATAAAATAGTTTCCTAGCATGGTATCGTCTTTGCATATCCATTCAATGATTGTGATGGGGGCTAAACCTTGAAGTACATAGATGATAGAGTTAATTGATAGTCCGACTCCATCTTTCAGGTAGGCTCTACTCATTTTTTTTGTTATTACTTGTCGGGTAATATCTTTAATGATGATAACCTTTGGGATGATGAGTAAAGCAATTATTGCAATTATTGCAATATATTGAAGTAAACATAACATTAGGAAGCCGAAAAAAATCGATAAAATAATAGAGTGCCCTTGGGCGCCACCAAAGAAGAAGTTGATGATAAAAATAACGAAAGCGCATGAATAGGTGATACTAGATGGTCCTAGCAGATGAGATGCTAATGTGTTTCTTGTGGCTAAGAGCAATGATGAATTCCAGAGTAGTAGGAGCGCAATGGGAACAATAAACTTTAAGTCACCAAAGGCGCGACGATATGCTTCACAATTTTTAAATATTAAACAAGGCATATTATTTAATTCGGTAGTTCGAAATATAATGATTATTACTAATAAAATTCCAAGTATAAGTAGTGACTTTAAGAGAGTCTTTAAATTCCATTTTAAGAAAATATTTAAATTTAAAGTATCATTATTATCTTGAAGGGCAGGTAGATGTTTTATGAGTAGGGTGGTTAATCCTACAGCAAAAAAAGGAGTCAGATGAAAAATGAGAGAGAGACAGTGAAAAGTCTCCAAAGGTGGATGTTCCTAGTACATAAACAAGATAAGCATTGGAGATATTCAAAAGAAAAAACGTAATAATACCGTTGATGAATAATCCGATGACTTGAAGGGTCTCTTGTTTGTTCATGGTTGATCACTATGGTGATATTATTTAAGCACGCGAGGATGCTGTTAAAAATTTTTAATGCCGTATAGGTTGTTCTATACCTCGAGAAATCTTATTGACTTTGTTTTTATATTTAGACAAATCCAAAAATTTTTACTCTTATTCCATGATAACGAAGTAAAATCCAGCAAATTGTCGAGCAGCATATTTCACTGATCAGGTACGCATAAATAGCACCTAAATAAGAGAAGAGAGGAATCATGAAATAGCACAGTATACCAATTGTTAAAAACTGAAGAATAGAGATAGGATATAGTGCTTTATTCATGTCATTGTATAAGCAAATACTCTCTGATATTCCTGTTAGGCTAAAGAGATAGCTTCCACTCATTAATAGTATGATAGCGAAGGTGGCGTGATCAAAGTTGATACTGTAGGCCTTGAATATAGGTCCTTTAAACAAGAGTAACACTGCTATACAAAATGCCAGCCATAACAATCCTGCGATTGCCTGTAAATTTATGAATTTCTGTAATGAGGATAGTCGATCACTATTCTCTAGTCCAGAAAGGTGGGGAGCTACCAAAAACCGTATAGCTCCACTCAGTACCCCATAGATGGCTGAAATTTTTGATATAATGACGTAGTGCCCAAGAACAACCTCATTGGGAGACAGCCACTCTATCATTAGCATGGTGATAAGTCCCATGGCAACGTAAATGATGCTGTTGAGCATTAAGCCAATCCCAGTTTTTAAATAAAACGAACTAGTATCATGAGGGACTGTTTGTTTTCTAATTTGACTAATTGAGAGTATCTCTGGCTTCAAAATTGCAAAGTAAATACTCGAGTACTGGGCAATACAAAGAATAAAAAATCCAATAAAGATAGCTGATAGTAATTGATAGTGTCCTATGCTCTCTAGATAAATATCGAAAATAAAAATTACCAACGCACAGACATAGGTGATGCTCCCTTGGCCAAGAATGTTTGCTGATAATGCGTTTTTAGTGGCATTTAGTAGCGATGTATTCCAGATAAGTAATAAGACAACAGGAATAAGAAAAAAAAGATCAAAAAAGAAATGTCGATAATGGATACAGTTCTCGACAAGGCATGGAATATGTTTATTGATAGATTCATTAAGATGAGTGGCTCTTAGGAAGACCGCCGCTATGATTACTATTAGAACAACGATAAAAGATCTTTGAAGAACTTTTGTATTCCATTTTAGGAAAATACTTGTCTTTTCTTCTGATGGGTTTTTCATATAAATCGGAAGAAACTTTGTCAGCAGTGATGTAATGCCAACTGAAAAAAATGGAGTTAAAGAAAATATGAGACCGATCGTCAGTGAGAAATCACCGTAGGATGCATGTCCTAATACACGAACAAGATAAGCATTCGCCGTGTTCATGACAAAATAAGAAATCAGACCAGTCAAGAATAGCATCAAGAATTGCTTAGAGTTTTTTTTGTCTAAAATCATCATCGTTCGTCCTTGTTTGTTATAAGTCATCAAAACATTCGGTAGACAACTATGATCAATATTAAAATAAAAGCCATGTCTTTTAAAGGATGCTAATAATTTTGATCTTGATTTGGCTCGATCGCATAATAAGCCAGCATATTACCCCGCATACGATTTCACTCATGATGGTTGAGTAAATAGCACCGACGTAGCTAAATCGTGGAATAAAAATCACATTTAAAACGGCAAGAAAAATCAGTTGAAATGCAGAGACAAGATATAGTTTTTTATTTTGATCATTAAACATGCAGATATTTTGAGCTTTAATAAGTATACCAAAAAATACATAGTTGAAAATGAGTAATAAGGTGATTGAGAAAGTCGCGTATTCAAAATTAATATCATAGGCTTGGAATATCATCGGTTTAAAGGAGAAGAATACACTGAGACATATGGCTAGCCACACAAGGTTGACGAGGTGATTAAAATTAATGAGATTTTGTAATTTTTTCAATCTCGACTCATCGTGTAGTCCTGATAGATATGGGTTTATCAAAAAATTTAATGCAATGATTGATATCATTGACATTGAAGAGATCTTCATGACTATGACGTAGTGTCCTAATGCTGATTCATTGTTTGTAAGCCACTCAATCATGAGCATGCTAATTAAGCCTAGTGCTATGTACGACAGTGAATTAGCTAGTAGCCCAATTCCTTTTTTGAAAAAAAACTGACGAGTTTCTGTGTGGATGGTAGGTAACTTAATTTCTGATAGTGACAATTGTTGGGGCTTTAAAATTAGGAAATAGATCGCCAAGTACTGCAGGCTGCAAAGCAATAAGAAGCTTACAAAAATACTAACGAGGATAGTATTGTTATTAAAAGAAGTAAAAAGAATTTCTGCCAAGAATATGATAAATGCACACACGTAAGTGATATTAGAAGATCCAAGTAAATTCGCAAAAATTGAATGTTTAGTGGCATTGAGTAGCGAACTATTCCAGATAAGCAGTAGTGCTACGGGCACAAGAAACTGCAGATCTCCAACAAAGTGCCGGTACGAATGACATTTTTCAATGATGCACGGTATCGAGTTATTGATCTGTGTTAATCGCAAAATTGTAATAGTAAGAATGATGACTGATATTATCACTAGTGATTTTTTAAGAGTTTGAATGTTCCATTTCATAAAAACATTCATGTTGGTCTTTGAAGATTTTCCGATATAGATAGGAAGATATTTCGTTGTTAGTGTGGTGATACCAACTGCAAATATCGGTGTTAATGAGAATATCATCGAAATTGTCAGCGAAAAGTCGCCATAGGCCTCTTGCCCTAGAGTATTAACAAGATAGGCATTGGCCGTATTCATAATGAAATATGATATTAAGCCTGTGAAAAACAATCCAATGAACTGCTTAAAAGCTTGTTGGTCGATTCTTATCATGGGAGTTATCTTGTTTCTGAATGGTTTTAATTTAAGCTAATGTAATTTTCAGAACATTTCAATGATAGTTTTAAGATACGATTGTATCAGGGAAGGGTTACTTACCAAAATATGAGGGTTATTCTGTAACTTGAATGCGAGGCTTTGGGAACCGCAATGTGACACATAATCCGTGTGGAATCTGATTGGTGAGGGTTATAGAACCGTTATGTGCCTTCATGATATCTTGTGTAACCGCTAATCCCAGTCCCGTACCGCCTGTTTCACGATTGCGAGAATGTTCGGAACGATAAAATGGAGTAAGCACTTGTTCCAACTCATCATCGGGTATACCAGGACCATCATCCGTGATATAGACAAAGATAGATCGGTGTTTGATGCTTGTTTGAATAGAGACGTTGGTTGCATAACGAGTGGCATTATTAATGATATTACTCAACGCGCGTTTAACTGACAAGGGATGCCCGAGAACTGGTATACGGTGTTCAATAGATTGAAGTCTCACGGAGTGTCCCAGATCTTGAGCGTCATCGCACAGAGTTCTTAGTAATGATAAAAGATCCATTTGTTGCAGGCGTTGTTGAGTGGCATCGTGTTTAGCAAAAGCAAGCGTCTCATTGATCATTTGTTCCATTTCACTCAAATCATGGGTGAATGCTTGTGTCACTTTAGGATCTTGAATGAGCTGTGCACGTAACTTTAGTCTAGTGATTGGAGTGCGTAAATCATGGGAGATCGCAGCTAACATCTGGGTGCGATCGCGGATAAGGTCTTGAATCCGTGTCTGCATTTGATTGAGTGCCGTTGCTGTTTCTCGGACAATCTTCGGGCCGTAAATATCGAGTGGCTGTGTATCTAGATCAATTCCAAGCCGGTCAGCAGCATGTTTAAACTTAGCGAGTGGTTTGGTAAAGCGATAAATTGACCAAGCAGAGATGAAGATAGAACCAAAAATAATAACTTCGATGACTATGAATAGCATCTGTTTGAGAAAAACACTGCTGTAGACAGAGGCTTGAATATTCAGCCATTGATTGGGTGATAGTAAGATCGAAATTGAGAAGTTACCCAGTTTTTGATTATGAAGAGCATGGTTGATTGACCAATAGGAGACATGCTGAAATTTGGATTCAGAGTTAGGTGTGCTGTCCAGTGTCGTGTTTATGTAGGGATCTGCTAAAGCAGCAACAGCTTGTTGACGAAGAGGGGTAGGTGTAGTTTCAATCGAGTTAACGATGTTAAGAATTTTTTGTATGACAACTTGCCTTTCGCGATATTGTTTATCCTCATTGTTTTGATGAAAGTAGGTTGTAAGCACAATAAAATGTAAAAGAAGAAAAATTGTTAAAGCGCTCAAGATAAACTTTCCACTCATTCCTTTTGCAATGCGTTCTAATGTCTTCATGAGCGCTTGACCGAGGTAGCTAAAACATAACCACCCCCACGAACGGTTTTGATCAATTGAGGGTTTTTGGGGTCAACTTCAATTTTTTGACGTAAACGAGAGATTTGAATGTCGATACTACGATCGTAGGGGGATGCTTCACGATGTTTTGTGGTGTCGAGTAAAAAGTCACGACTTAAGACATGCTCTGGGTGATCCACAAAGGTTTGTAGTAATAAAAATTCACCGCTACTGAGACTGATGTCGAGTTGGTCGGGTGATATAAGGCGTCGAGTGGTTGTGTCGAGTGTCCAGCCAGCAAAGGAGTAAGATTTACCCTTGTGTTCGTCCACAGGCTCAATATCTTGTTCGCCTTGGGAGCGTCTTAAAACGGCTTTGATTCTGGCAAGCAGTGTGCGTGGATTAAATGGTTTGTTGATGAAGTCGTCTGCACCTATTTCCAGTGCGAGTATATGTTCAATGTCCTCTGTGACAGCGGTAAGCATAACAATGGGCACTTGAGATGATTGACGTACGGCTTTGCATAAAGTCATACCGTCTTCACCTGGCATCATGATGTCAAGGATGATGAGGTCAATCGGGTGCGCATTAAGATTGGCTCGCATTTGGTCGCCGTTTTTGGCTGCATGTACCTTAAAGCCATGTTGTTGTAAGAATTCGCAAAGTAATTCTCGAATACCTTGGTCATCGTCAACGACGAGAATGTGAGTGGAGTTATTCATGAGTTGCAGTATATCAGAAGGTTATCTCAGGTCCATCTAAGGTCCATCTAGAAATGTAGGTTTACATGACAGAGCAGGAGCTTTCCTTTTTTGGGATTTTATAGGTGACTTTAGTGTCTTCGGCTGTGGTATTGGTGTTTTCGGCTCTGGTAGTAGTAGGCTGGGCAAATAAGCCACATAGTTTTAAATTACCCAAGTCACTAGTGTTGTCTGAAGGAAGTTCTGTTATTCGTAGTTTGCGTAATTTATCTTCTGTTTCTCTAGGTTCTGGTTTTATTTTTGCAGATTGACTAAAAAGGCGCGAACAAAAACACGAATAAAAATATGAGATCATCTTACACATTGAATTTGAAAATGAGGTATTGATCTCTGATAAATGTTTATTACCTTCCCAGTGATTTTGGAGAGTGTTGTTCATTTTTTGGATTAGTTGTGAAATTGTATCACCTTTGTTTTTTTCGCCATTCAAGTAATCATTGGCGTTCTGGATCAGCTTATCTGAAATTTTTATACCATCTACACCAACATGTCTTGGTGGAGTTTGAGAGGTGGTCCAAGGGTAAAACCAAGAAAAGTATGATGAGGATTGTGTTACTTTTTCAGAAGGGTTGAGTGCAAGTTCAAGTAATTGTTCTTGTAAGCGTATGTCTTGTATTGAGCGGAATAGATGAAAGAGTGCCGCTAAGTGTTCCTTATTTAAATTATTTTCCTTTAGGTTTTCTATGTATTGTTTAACTCCAGAGAATTCACCTATGGTTTCATTAACTGTTCCATAGTTGGTGAGTTCACTACTTACCATGGATTTAACGTTATCGAAATCATTTGTTTTTTGACGTGTAACGCTACTACGAGCCACTAGTGCTTTGTGGTCGCTAGGGTTTCTTTTACTTTCAACATATACAGCTTCTTGAATCTCTATTTTCGAAGCAGGGCCACCCAGTGTGACCATAAGGTCGAGTGGTCCTGTATCTGTTTCGACACGCTGCTCTTCTGAGCTATGGCTAGTCTCACTGGCTGTATCATCATGGATACACAGTTCATCAGTTTTGACTGATGAACTGTTTTGTGAGGGTCTTTTTGGTGTCATTGCGCGTATCTTAGAGCTTTTCAGGTAAGAGCATGCCTGTTCAGGAAATATAGTCTTAAAGCCATTACTATCGAGGGTAAAGCGATCGATATTAGGGTTGGGGTCCTTTAGTGGAGAGAAGGATTGTTCAGACGAAGTTGTCTGTGAGTTTGAAGAACGAGGAGTTGATGGGTCAGTACTATCAGAAATACGGAGTTCGCTGTTTCTATAATTTAAATCACCAAGTAAAAACCGGTAGGAGTAGTCATGTGCTTTTGCATTAAGCGCATCGTAATCAAGAAAATCGCCTGTTGGGAAATGCTGCACCATGTTCATTAATTCAAGATTGCGACGATATGCGCCGTCTTTTTTATCTGAGGAGAGGTGTGCTCCATGAAATGTCAGAGGGATTGAATGCTTGACTGATGTGTCTTCGCTGTTTGTGGAGTAAGTTGCTGTGAAAGTTGAGGTTACTCCTCCTTTTCCTTGGTTATGATCAGCACGATAGTGTTCGTGATGCAGATCTGAGATCTTTACGTCGGTAGGTGCAAAGATAAATGTGCCTTGCCAGGATGTCGGATTGTGAGGTTTTGTAATGGCCCTAAAAGACGCTTTCTCTTGGTTCGTACCTTCTTGCAAAGTAAATGTTTTTTTTGCATCAACATTACTGTTGATAGCTTTAAGGAGTCGAGTTTGAAAACCAGTCTTAGTCCAACCTGTGTGCTCTTGAAGAGCGAGTGCAATGATACTGTTGGAGTTATTCTTGGTGTGTTCAGTAATCTCATTGACTATTTTTTCGATGTATGTGGAATCAGGCTTGCTAAAAGGCAAGCTAAAAAAACCAGATTTTTGTTGGCCGTTTTTGAGACCTAAGTTATAACTCACGGAAATAAGTTGAAGATCTTCGTTGTTTACTAGGTTGGCCATCAGACCGTCCTCTGGGTCGCTTAACTTATGGATCAGTGTACGCAGCTTGCGTAACAGCCAGATGTCAAAATGAATGAGTTTTGTATCAAAGTGTGACAATTGAGCTTAAGGAAATCTTAAATCGAGCAACTTGCTGTTTTTATTGAACTTTGTTTTATCATTATGGCCTGCGGTTTGTTCATGCAGAGAAATCAGGTACACTCTGGCCTTATTTTTTTATGCGAGCATGATGCCATGAATTACGTGCAAACTATCCGACAAATGATTCACACCGCTCTAACATCTGTGTCGACTGATCTCAGTGACAAGTGTGACCTATCTACGATTCAGGTGGAAGCCACTAAAGACCCGAAACATGGTGATTTTGCAACTAATATCGCGCTGATGACGGCTAAAATCGCGCGCATGTCTCCGCGAGAGTTGGCCGACAAGATCATACAGGCATTACCTGAACAAGCCCTGTTTTCTGAGATCGCAGTGGCAGGACCAGGGTTTATTAACTTCACGGTGACACCCGATCAGTTACGTCAGATTATTCCTGACATTATTTCTGCAAAGGAAGAGTTTGGTCGTTCTTCACAAGGGGAAGGTCAGTCAGTCCATTTAGAGTATGTTTCAGCAAATCCGACAGGCCCTTTACATGTTGGGCATGGGCGTGGTGCAGCGTATGGTTCATGTGTGGCTAGTTTGTTAAAAGCTGTTGGTTATCGAGTGCATCAGGAGTATTACGTCAATGATGCTGGGCGCCAGATGCGCATATTGGCTTTGAGTGTTTGGTTGCGTGTTTGTGCTTTGCAGGGACTGCCGTGTACTTTTCCCTCGAATGCTTATCAAGGTGATTACATTCAGGATATTGCGCGTGATTGGTTGGAGGCTACACCTGATTGGCCGATGCTACCGAGTGTGCAGTCCATTGAGGGTATCTTAGCGGAGAGTTCACAGGATAATGCGGATGAAATTGTCGATCGATTGATTGACTGCGCTATCGATGAATTAGGAGAAGAAGCTTTTGAAGCGCTCAAGCGTTTTAGTTTTGAGGCAATATTAGCTGATATTCGTCAAGATTTGGTGGAATTTGGTGTATGTCATGATACCTGGTTTTACGAAAGTGAGTTGATGCATCAAGGTCTTCTAGATGCGAGTTTGCAGTTACTTAAAGACCAGGGTCATGTCTTTGAAGCTGAGGGTGCTGTATGGTTCCGCGCAACCACTTTTGGCGACGATAAAGACCGAGTATTGGTACGTGAAAATGGCCAATCGACTTATTTTGCTTCGGATGTGGCTTATCATCTCTACAAATACCGTCAGGGGTATGATCGCATTGTGGATGTTTTTGGTGCGGATCATCATGGGTACATTGCTCGTATCCGTGCGTTCTTAGAAGGTTTGGGGCAAGATCCCGAGCGTTTGAGGATTTTATTGGTTCAATTTGCGATTCTTTATCGTGGAAAAGAAAAGGTCAGCATGTCAACCAGGGGCGGGCAGTTTGTCACTTTGCGTCAATTGCGTGATGAAGTGGGCAACGATGCTGCTCGCTACTTTTACGTGATGAGAAAGCCTGAGCAACACTTGGATTTTGATTTGGAATTAGCCAAGTCACACAGCAACGATAACCCTGTTTACTATATCCAATACGCACACGCTCGAATCTGTAGCGTTTGGCGACAATGTCATGAACAAGATTTGTCGGTACCTACGGATGATGCTACGGGTGATTTAACCCAATTAAATAGCAGTCACGAGCAAGCGCTCATTAAGAAAATGGTGCATTATCCGCGTATTTTAACCGCAGCTGCGCTAGATTACTCCCCACATACATTGGCTAACTATCTATGCGACTTGGCTAATCATTTCCATAGTTATTACAACGCTACCAAGTTCTTGGTGCTGGAGGAGTCAGTGCGTTTTGCTCGTTTACAATTGACAGCAGCAGTGCGTCAAATTTTACATAATGGATTGACTTTATTAGGCCTTAGTGCGCCTGAAAAAATGTGATATGGTATTGGCAATTATTTTAAAGGAGTAACTGATGAAAGCGTTGCGATATGTTGTTTTTTTGATTCTACTTTTAGCGCTTATTCTACTGGTTGCGGTGCCCTATGGGATGGGTTGGTGGATTAAAGGTCAGTATAAAGTCTGGGTTGATCAAGCTAATCAGCAGAATCCTGCCATTCAATTGTCTGTCTCTGATTATCAAAGGGGTTGGTTTCATAGCACGGCGACACTAAAAGCTGATATCAAAGATCCTGTACTGCGGCAGCAATTATCTCACTCAAAAAGCCCGATAAAGCTACCGTTAGATGTTGATCTTGTGGTGGATCATGGGCTTGTTGTGATGACAAAGTCTCCAACTGGAAACAGGCACTGGGCGATTGCTAGAGCTGTCATCAACGGTCAAGTTGAGCGCGATAATATTGATATTGATGCATTATCTTCACTCAATCTCAATAATCAAATATCGACCGAAGTGATGATTCATCAACTATCTTTGCCACTAGAGGGCGGTAATTACTCCATGAAGGATGCATTGATTCACTCCAATGTATCGGTAAACGGCGAAAAAGGCCGTTCTAATATCGTCATCCCAACCGTGGTTTTCGAATTGAGCTCTGGTGAAGCAATGAGCCTGTCTCTGGATCAAGTGAGCATTACAAACAATTTCAATAAAAATGGCGAACTTGTTTTTGGAAAGCGTTCTGTTGCGGTCGATAAAGTGACCGTTAAAAGCGGTAAACACCTGATTCAGTCTCATGATTGGTTGCTATCGTCTGAAGTGCTTCCCCAAGGAGATACCACTAATCTTCTCCTTCACGCCGCAATTAAATCGTACAAAAGCGAGAAAGAAAAGAGTGGCCCTTTGAGTTTGGATTTTTCATTGAAACAGATGAATACACAAGCTTTGAGTGATTTTATGAAAGACGTTGCAGATAACGACGTGCAGTCGTTGCAGGTGAATCAGATGGTCTTTCCCTTGTTGAGCGTATTAAAACATGGTGTTGAGGGAAGTTTAGCGCTGTCATATCAATCATCCAATGGTCCCATATCCGTGCAAGGCCACTTGTCCATGCCGGATAGCAAAGACAAGAGTATTTTTGCGATCATTCCTCTATTAAAAGCTGATTGTAACATCACTGTTCCAGATCTATGGATGCAGCAGACATTAGCTTGGTTAGTAAATCGAACCAATGTAGCGAATGGTCAACCCGTTGTTGGTGGGTCTGTCAGCATTACTCAAGCGAAACAAGCTATTCAACGTTTGGTTGAGGAAAAAATGTTAGTACAGAAGGCAGATCAGTTAACTATGAACGCAACCATAAAATCGGGGGAGATATTGGTTAATGGATTGACGCCAGACTTTACAGCATTAACTCAGGCTACTAGTGGCAGTGAAGAGGAGTCCCCGTCGCCTGCAAAAAAAACTGAGACGTCGTCGGTGGACGCGTCCTCTTAAGTCAAGGACTGGTCATGGTCGAACAAGTATCGAAGCGTTATTGGTTTGACCTCTCCGTCTTGCTTGTACTTCTGGTCATAGCCTCTAGTGTCCTTTGTTTTTATGCTATTCCTCGTTGGCAGCACATTAAGGCCTCGCAGCTATTAGATGAAAAAGTAGATGAAAAAGATCGTGCTTCACAGCCCAAGTTGGCTGTAGAGCCCTCATTTGATCCGCAATTTGATTTTTATACGGAACTTTCTAAAGCTCCGGTGTTGCCAGTCACTAGTAAGCCGTTATCGTCGACGACAACGGTCAGGTCAGTAGCTATTCACGATGGTTATGTATTGCAGTTAGCCGCTTTTACTCAACAGGCAGACGCTCAGGTATTTGCTGATCGTTTGGCGATATTAGGTTATCAGGCTTTTGTGGTGAATATGGGTAAAAGGCATAAACAGTTATTTAGAGTGTGTGTAGGGCCTTACAAAACAAAAGAGGATGCATCCCCTGACCAAATAAAGCTCAAAAAGTTACATATTGCATCTTATCTAAGAAAAATCCCTGCGCAGCATCTGAAGACGACTTGAAAAAAAAATTACTATCCCCACATGATAACTAATCGCTTGAATAGGAGAAGCATGTGGAACAGTACAGAGGTACAACAATTTTATCAGTCCGACGAAACGGTAAAGTGATTATCGGAGGTGACGGGCAAGTATCCATGGGCTCGACGGTTTTAAAGGGTAATGCACGCAAAGTCAGACGCCTCTACGGTAATCAAGTGCTTGCTGGTTTCGCCGGTGGAACAGCTGATGCTTTTACTTTGTTTGAGCGTTTTGAGGCTAAGCTGGAAAAGCACCAAGGTAACTTGGTGCGCTCTGCCGTTGAAATGGCAAAAGATTGGCGTACTGATAAGATGCTGAGACGTTTGGAGGCACTGCTTGTAGTGGCAGATTCCAAAAGCTCTCTTATTTTAACGGGTAATGGTGATGTGATCGAGCCTGAAGAAAGCTTAATGGCGATCGGCTCTGGTGGGCATTTTGCACAATCTGCAGCACGTGCTTTACTCAACAACACCGATATGGAAGCACGAGAAATTGTTGAGCAATCATTAAAGATTGCTGCAGATATTTGTGTATATACCAATAGTAATCTTGTTATCGAAGAACTGGATAGCGACATATAACTTTTTAAGAGAATCAAATAATGACGACTGCAACACTCCCTAAAAATGAAGTGACACTAACCCCTCGTGAAATTGTATCAGCACTGGATGAGCATATTATTGGTCAAAATGATGCTAAGCGTGCTGTTGCTATTGCATTACGCAATCGATGGCGCCGCATGCAAGTCCCTGCAGAGCTGCGAAAGGAAATTACACCTAAAAATATTTTGATGATAGGACCAACAGGTGTTGGTAAAACTGAAGTGGCTCGTCGATTGGCAGACTTAGCCGAGGCTCCTTTCATAAAAGTAGAAGCCACTAAATTTACAGAGGTCGGTTACGTGGGGCGTGATGTTGAGTCTATTATTAGAGACTTGATTGAAATCTCGATGAAAATGACACGTGAAAAAGCGATGAAGAAAAAGCGTAGTCTTGCTGAAGAAGCAGCTGAGGAGCGTGTTTTAGATGTTTTGGTTCCACCCGCGCGTGGTGAGTTCGCTGATGAACCCAAAGATGAAACGACGGCGGTAACCACTAAGGAAGATTCTGCTACGCGACAGTTGTATCGAAAAAAATTGCGTGAAGGGCAGCTGGATGATAAAGAAATTGAGGTCGATCTGATGTCTGCAAATGGTGCCAATATGGAAATTATGGGTCCACCAGGTATGGAAGAGATGGTCGGACAGTTGCAAAGCATGATGGAAAATATGGCCAGTAAAAAGACGAAAAAAACTCGTATGACTGTCAAAAAGGCATTAAAGCAACTGACAGATGAAGAGGCTGCAAAATTAATTAACGAAGAAGATGTTCGAGCTGAAGCTATAGATAATGTCGAGCAAAATGGCATTGTCTTTATTGATGAGATCGATAAGATTGTCCGTCGCTCAGACACGGGTGGTGATGTGTCACGTGAGGGAGTTCAGCGTGACTTATTACCTCTAGTTGAGGGTACAACGGTGACTACTAAATATGGCATGATTAAATCAGATCATATTTTGTTTATTGCATCCGGTGCTTTTCATCTATCGAAACCCTCTGACTTGGTGCCTGAATTACAGGGTCGTTTTCCAATACGTGTTGAGCTAAACGCGCTGAAAGTTGAAGATTTTGAGCGTATTTTAACTGAGCCCAATGCGTCGCTCACTGAGCAGTATGCTGCGCTTATGCAGACCGAAGGTTTTGGTCTGTCGTTTGTTGATAGTGGTGTTCGACGTATCGCTGAAGTGTCTTTTCAGGTGAATGAAACCACAGAGAATATAGGTGCTAGACGATTGCATACAGTGCTTGAAAAATTATTAGATCAAATTTCATTTGAGGCGACCGATAAAGGCGGCGATTCTGCGACGATAGATGCAGCTTATGTCGATCAGCAGTTGGGTGAGTTAGTTGAGGACGAAGATCTTAGTCGCTGTATTTTATAATGGCATTATCCGTATAGTGCTTAAATAAAAAAGGGGCTAACAGCCCCTTTTTTAATACATTGAATGTTTAGACATTCAATGTTGTTTCGTTTTCTAGTTCAGCGGTGTATTTCCCCAGGGTTGCTGCTGTGTTTGCTTTGCAACGCTTGAGTAACTCGCTTTGGCCTGCAGAAACATTCTCAGATTTACCACCCCATGCTGCGATGGCTGGCGCTTGCAGTGCACGTCCATATGAGTAGCCTAGATTCCATGGAAGATCGCCTAGAGCATTCATGGCTTGAAGGTTAACCGTTGCTTGAACCTCACTTTGACCACCTGATAGGAAATTGATTGTTGGAACAGCGGCCGGAACAGTGCGTTTGAATACATCAATGCTCATGGTAGCTACCTGTTGGGTCGTAGCTTGTGTTGGGCAGTCTGTTCCTGCAATCACCATATTTGGTTTCAAAATGATACCCTCAAGAGCGACTTTATGATGTCTAAGAGCAGTGAAAACCGAAGTTAAAACGAGTTCGGTTACTTCTGCGCATCGTTCGATCGTATGTGATCCATCCATGAGTACTTCTGGCTCGACAATTGGTACAATTCCTTGTTCTTGGCAGATGGCCGCGTATCGTGCAAGAAGAGTGGCGTTGGTCGTAATCGCCTGCATAGAAGGTTTAATGTCTGTAATATCGTAAGTGGCGCGCCATTTAGTGAATCGTGCCCCTAGAGATTTGTAGTGTGACAATCTTTCTGGGAGGCCATCTAAACCCTGAGTCGTTTTTTCATTATCAGAATTAACCAGATTGATGAGACCAAGATCGACTTTGATTCCAGGAATGATACCTTGACGATTAAGTAAATCGACCATGGACTCACCTGTAGAAGTGTTTTGCTCCAGTGTTTCTTCAAAGAGAATGGCGCCACTGATGTAATTGCCAAGATTCGGAGTATTGAAAAGCATTTCACGATAGTCACGTCGAGAATCTTCTGTGGATGCAAGGTCAATCGTATCGAAGCGTTTTTTAATGGTGCTGGTGCTTTCATCTGCGGCTAGGATGCCTTTACCTGATGCTGTAATTTGTGCGATCGTCTCTTTGAGTTGGTTGAGCATGATGTGATCTCCTGGTTATTGTTAAGTTATTGACACAAAGACTGATTTTTATAATTAGGCCGTTAGTCATACCGAGCTGCACACTATAACGATTTGTCCCTGTTATCTCAAGCAACACACACTCAGCGTGTTCTTTTTTTGATCGATAGCGGTTTTAAATGATCGGTGCTATAATCGCCAAAATTTTTATCTTGATAGCCATACTTTGAGGTTTTTGATGCAGTATCAACAAGCAACGTACCTAACCAGCGCCACAAAAATCAGTCAGTTACCCAAAGATCAAGGTGCTGAGGTAGCTTTTATGGGGCGTTCGAATTCCGGTAAATCCAGCGCATTAAATACTATTACAGGGATTAAAGGTTTAGCTCGAACTAGCTCAACACCAGGGCGAACACAAATGATTAATTTATTTGGTTTGGATGACGCCCATACGTTAGTTGACTTACCTGGCTACGGTTATGCAAAAGTACCGCGTCCAATCAAAGAGCGTTGGGAGGCGGTAACGCATGAATATTTGGAAACACGACAAAGTCTTTGCGGCGTGGTTTTGATGATGGATGTTCGTCACCCTTTGAAAGATGCGGATCAAGAAATCATAACATGGGCTGCTAGTAGTGGGATGCCTTTGCATGTGTTGTTAACAAAATCCGATAAGTTGAAACGATCCGGTCAGAGACAAGCGTTACAGACCGTGCAGGCTGCCATGAAGTCATTTGCTCATGTCAGTGTGCAGTTATTTTCATCATTAGAGCGCTCTGGTGTAACAGAGGTGAGAGCGGTGCTAGATGGATGGTTTGAGACCATGGATGATGATATGGAAGATGACGAATAGCTCGCTGCCTGATAGCGTCAATTTGAGACGATACTGACTTTGGTGGTTACCTTAGATCATTGATTTTTATACTGAGTTTCTATTATTTTTCATCCGTGGCATGATTGCTGTGTGCCATGGAGGCAATGGGTTGATGTTATGGCGATACGCTCTCAGCATACGTATGCAAAAAATGAAGTGACCAGTTGGCCGGTTCCAAACTCTTGGGATATCTTGGCGTTGCTCTTAGTCATGACGGTTCTGATCTTGGTGGCTTACGGTACCACGGCCATGTTGGGTCGGTATGAGATGGGTCAGACATTCAGTATTTCCTTAAGTCCTTGGCATTTGCCTTACTATGCCTTGCGAAGTGTATTAAGAATGTTGATGGCGTTAGCTTTATCCACCTTGGTGACCTTTATTTTTGGGACCTGGGCGGCTAAGAGCCGGAGTGCTGAGCGCATTATTATCCCATTAGTCGATATTTTACAGTCCGTACCCGTTTTAGGGTTTTTAAGTATTACGGTAGTGGGTTTTATTGTCTTGTTTAAAGGCAGTATGCTCGGCCCAGAGTGTGCCGCAATTTTCGCAATCTTTACCGCGCAAGTATGGAATATGATTTTGAGCTTCTATCAAAGTGTGCGAAATGTACCGCATGATTTGAAAGAGGCCTCCCAAATGTTTCATCTTTCTGCATGGCAATGTTTTTGGAAGATTGAAGTGCCTTATGCGATGCCCGGACTATTGTGGAACGCTATGATGTCGATGTCAGGGAGTTGGGTGTTTTTAGTGGCTTCTGAGGCGATTAGTGTTGCACATCAGGAAATTCTTCTACCAGGGGTGGGATCATACATTAGTGTTGCTATTGCTCAGGCAAACTCTCATGCCTTGTGGGCTGTAATTATCACTATGTTCATAGTGATTTTTTTGTACGATCAGATTATTTTCAGACCATTGGTTGCATGGTCAGAAAAATTTAAGGCTGAAGATACTGGCGCTGATGAAGAGGCACAGTCATGGTTACTGGACTTATTCCACAGAACACAATTTTTTATTTTTATTGGTCATTGTGTTCGATTGTTTGCTGATCGTTTTGTTAATATTCGACGCAGACAGCGTACAGTTAGACGGACGAGTTGGTTTGAAAGTCGTTTTTGGCAGCAATGTATGACAGTGATATTTTGGAGCTTAGTCGGACTGATTCTTGTGTTTTGTTTGTTTGTGTTGTGGCGATTTATTTTTTCTTCAGTAGCTTATCAAGAAGGATTGCATGTGATTTTTCTTGGGTCGATGACAGCAATACGAGTTTTTGTTTTAACACTACTGAGTTGTATTATTTGGGTACCTATCGGCGTATTGGTTGGTCTGCATCCAAAAGCTTCTCGAATTGTACAGCCAATCGCACAGTTTTTTGCAGCCTTTCCCGCGAACTTACTATTTCCAATCGTGGCAATGTGGATTGTACATTATCATTTGAATGTTAATATCTGGGTATCGCCACTCATGATATTAGGCACACAGTGGTATATCTTGTTTAATGTGATAGCCGGCGTAATGGCATTGCCTAAGAATATGCATCATGCCGTTGGCACATTGAATGTGCGAGGCTGGTTATGGTGGTACCGCTTTGTTTTGCCAGGTATCTTTCCCTACTTAATTACGGGTATGATTACAGCAGCTGGTGGCGCATGGAATATCAGTATCATCGCTGAAGTGGTTGATTGGGGGAGTGTGCATTTAGCAGCAGTAGGCCTTGGCGCATACATCGCAGAGATGACAGCATTAGGTGACTTTCCACGCATTGCTCTCGGTATTTTTGTAATGTCGTCGTGGGTGTTGTTATTTAATTATGTGCTGTGGCGGCCGCTCTATCAGTTAGCAGAAAAACGTTTTCAGGTAGGTGGATAAATATAGGGTCAGTTGAGGTATAAGTATGAGCACAGTTAACCCATCGATTATTGAGATAAGACAAGTAAAAAAGTCATTTCAAAAACGTCGTGTTCAAGAATTATTGGTGCTTGATGATGTGAACTTTTCCATGCGTAAAGGCGAAATTATCGCCTTATTGGGTAAATCAGGTTCGGGAAAATCCACTTTACTACGTATCATAGCGGGGTTGATTGCGGCAACGGATGGCGAGGTGGTGTACCACGGAGAACCCATCACTTCTCCTGTTGATGGCCTTACCATGGTCTTTCAGCACTTTGCACTACTGCCTTGGCTTACTGTGTTACAAAATGTTGAGTTAGGGCTTGAGGCACGTGGTATTAAGCGTCAAGAGCGTCGAAAAAAAGCATTAGAGGCGATTGATGTCGTTGGATTAGATGGCTTTGAGTCTGCCTACCCGAAAGAATTATCAGGCGGTATGTCTCAACGTGTTGGATTAGCTAGAGCACTGGTCGTAGACCCTGAAGTGTTATTAATGGATGAACCTTTTTCAGCGTTGGATGTGTTAACAGCAGAAAAGCTGCGTGGTGATCTGATTGATTTATGGGCCTCTCAAAAGACAAATATACAGTCGATTTTAATTGTGACACATAATATTGAAGAAGCAGTTTTTCTAGCAGATCGTATTTTAGTCTTCGATAGTGATCCAGGACAAGTCCGTGATGAAGTGGCTGTATCACTAACACACCCGCGTAATGATACCTCAGATGAATTCCGTGCAATGGTGGATCACATTTATACCCTCATGACAACCGATCGTCATGATGCTCAAAGTATTTTTGTTGAGGAAGAGGAATCGATCGCGACGGGTTATCGATTACCAAATGTTGAAATAGCGGAAATTACTGGTTTTCTCGAAATGTTGAGTTCGCCTGAATATGATAAAAGTGTTGATTTACCGCAATTAGCAGAAGAGTTGCATTTGGAGCTGGATGATTTGTTCTCAATTACAGAGACTTTAGAACTTTTACGATTTGCAACAGTTTCACAAGGAGATATTCAGCTAACAGTAATTGGTCGAAGTTTGGCAGAGGCAGACATTCTTATTCAGAAGAAAATTTTTGCTAAGCAATTACTCGAACATGTCCCTCTAGCAAAACACATACGTGAGTCTCTCGATCAACAAGATGATCATCGATTGGATGATACGTTATTTTTAAAAGAGCTAGAGCGTGATTTAAGCGAGCAAGCTGCTGAAGAGGTATTAAAAGTTGTGATTGAGTGGGGGCGTTATGCTGAAATATTTGCTTACGACTCACAAAGCGGTTACTTAAGTCTAGAGAATCCGCAGTAAAGTTAGGTGATTCGATAATGAACAACACAGTAGCAATATTATCAACTGGTAACGAGGTGGTTGCTGGTGATATTCAAAATTCCAATACGCGCGATATTGCTCAACGGTTAAAAGATGCCAATATAAGAGTAGCGATCCATATGGCTGTGAATGATATCGAGTCCGATATTATTTCAGCGTTACATTATCTCAAGCAGCAGTGTTCAGCTATTATTGTGACGGGTGGGTTGGGGCCAACTTCAGATGATCGGACACGTTTCGCATTATCAGCTTTGTGTGATCAGGAGTTATTTTTCGATCAAGGTAGCTGGGATCATATTCAGCAGATTTTTTCTAAGTTTAATAAACCTGTGCCAGAGATAAATCGTCAACAATGTTACTTTCCCAAAGAGGCGTCCATTATTACGAATACACAAGGTACGGCAAATGCTTGTCGCTTTGATTGGCAAGATACCACCTTTTTCTTGTTACCAGGTCCACCAAGAGAATGTTTGCCAATAGTCGATGACGTAGTACTGCCTCAGTTGATCGAGCGGGGATATGCCTCATTTTGTGTGCGTTTAAATTATTTATTATTGGGTGTTGGTGAAAGTGATATTGCTGATAAAATAGAGCCATATTTTTCCGACGGTACAGATGTAGAGTTAGGGTATCGGGCATCTTTTCCTTACATTCAAGTTAAGCTGAGTGCTGTGTCAGAGTCAGCTTTAGCATCAATGCGGCAGTTGATCGAGCCAATTATTGCCCCTTATCTAGTGAGTGACAGTGGGCGAACTGCCACAGAGCAGCTCGTAGCAATGGTTGAGCAGTTATCTTATAGTGTATGTATTCTAGATCGTGTGTCTTACGGCCGTTGGCAGAGTCACTTAGTGACGCCCGCAACAAACACGCAACTACGTTTTAGTGAGGAACTTTCCTCAACTTGTCAGATTATTTTGTCAGGGATTGACCTCATAACTTCTCCACACTCAGAGAAACTAATGTATACCTTAAAGTGCCAGCTTAATGACCATACCGTGCTTTATGAATACCAGGCTCCTCGAAGAGGAATAAGAACATTAAATAGTGTTGTTGAGTGGGCATCTTGGAAGGCCTTAACGTTCTTAACGGAGCATGGCTAGTGGAAGCTTTTTCTCATGACAAGCAAGCATGCACTAAGATTTTGGGGCCATCCGGTCAGTTGGAAATATTAACAACTTATCCCACAGAGGCTGCATTACCCTATGTGGCCGTTATATGTCATCCGCATCCCCTTCATCAGGGTACTATGCACAATAAAGTAGTGACGACATTAGCGAAGTCGGTGATGCAGCAATTACCAACGGTTCGATTTAATTTCCGAGGTGTTATGGACAGTGAGGGTGTTTACGACGATGGTATTGGCGAACAGGAGGATTTAAATGCCGTCTTGGCATGGGTTAAACAGATATTACCAGGGCATCAGCTTTTATTGATGGGGTTTTCATTTGGGGGTTTTGTAGCAGCGTCCGTTGCAGACACTCGCGACGATATCAATTACTTACTCACGGTCGCGCCAGCATTACGTCTAGGAAATTTCGATCTACTCACAGAAGTCGCGTGTCCGTGGTCTGTGATTTTCGGTGATCAAGACGATGTTGTGTCACCGTTAGATTTGCAGTCCTTGGTCGACAATCCTCCGATTGTCACTTTAAAAGGTCAGGTGTTAGTAGGGGCCGGTCATTTTTTTCATGGTAGACTGCTCGATCTTCAGCGGTGTGTTGCTAATGACCTAGTGAGTCATATTGACGGATTTGTTATCTAATTCAGTATAAGATACTCAATGATGATTAAATTAGAATTTTGAAAAAGGTTAAAGTGTTATGGGGAAAGTAGCTGCAATACAAAGTAATGCATCAGGTTCTATTGAGGAGAATCTGAGGTCATTAGAGAATCACATCCAACAGGCAGCTACTGCCGGAGCAGAGCTTGTATTGTTGCCGGAGCATTGTGCTGGGCAGCCAACGAATATTTTAGCATTGACCGAACAATTCGGAGATGGTGTTGGGCAATCAGCCTTTATGCGTATGGCTAAGGATTACGGTGTTTGGTTGGTGGTGGGTGCGATGCCCATTCGTATGTCAGATGGGCGTACTTATTCAACATCACTGGTTTATAATGATGCAGGTGAGTGTATCGCTCATTATAATAAAATACATTTATGTCACGTTAAAACCGATAGTTCGCATCGAGTACAAGAGTCAGATCGGTTTGTGTCAGGTAAGCAGGTCGTTGCTGTGGATACTCCGGTAGGTCGAGTTGGTTTAAGTATCTGTTACGACTTACGCTTTCCTGAGTTATACCGTGAATTGTCTCAACAGGGTGTTACGGTATTACTAATTCCTTCAGCATTTCTAGCTTATACAGGCAAGTCACATTGGCAAGTATTATTGCGAGCACGTGCGATTGAGAATACCTGCTATGTAATAGCAGCTAATCAGTACGGACTATTGCCCAACGGTCTGGAAATGTACGGTCATTCGCAAATTATCGATCCCTGGGGTGATATTTTAATGCAATTACAAGAAGGTGACGGGGTATTGGTTGCTGATTTAGAACATGTCCACCTCGAGGGTGTACGCGATCGTTTGCCGGCTTTGCAACATCGAAGTCTTTGATCTGGATAGTCGTCAAATTCAGTAGCTGAGTATTAATCATTATTTGCAGCCCCATCTAGGGGCTTTTTTACAATGAGAGCCCTTTCTTGACAGTGAAGATCATTATTTGCATAATTGCGCACAGTAATGAGAATCGTTCTCACTTTCTTAACGGGCAGATCACACCAGGTTGCATTATGAGTCATCATCCTACGGTTGTTGGAATGAAAGGTAGAGTAATTAGTTTCGACGCTGATTGTAAACCTGCCTATCGTTCGCAGTTATTAGCGCTCGGGTTACGCCCGCGAGCTGAGTTTTTAGTGCTTAGACAAGCCCCTCTCGGAGACCCGCTTGTTGTTTGTTTAAATAACGATCATTTGACGCTAAGGAAGGCTGAGTTAAGTGCATTGAACATTGAATGGATATCCAATGAATCAGAACACTAAGTCTTGCAAAATTGCTTTAGCAGGGAATCCTAATTGTGGTAAAACGGCCTTATTTAATCAATTAACAGGTTCAAGTCAGCGTGTTGGAAACTGGGCTGGTGTCACGGTTGATAAAAAAACAGGAGATTTCTTTTATCATTCACAGCAGCACGCGGTGGTTGATTTGCCCGGGGTGTATTCATTGAGCGTTACTCATGGTGGCGCAGAAGATCAGCGAATCGCATGTCAGGCATTAATGACAGAGTCTATCGATGTGATTGTGAATGTTGTAGATGCGACTAATTTAGAGCGTCATCTTTATCTCACCATGCAACTACTAGAGCTTGATATTCCGGTTGTTGTTGCTTTGAACATGACAGATCGATTAGTAGCAGCTGGTAAACAAGTGGATTGCGATCGTTTAGCTCAGAGCTTGGGGTGTCCAGTTGTGCCGATTATAGCCACACAGAAGCAAGGCCTTGAACAACTTAAGAAGGCTGTAATAACACAAAGTGTCTCTAATGTTTCTCGTTCTCCAGTTACCTTTCCTACTCCTATTGAAAAGGCTGTGGAGGCGATTGTCACAGAGCAACATACTGTGTTTTTGAAACAAAAAAACTTATCGCGATGGATGATATTGAGTTTATTGGCCGGTGATCAGACGTGTTTACTTGATCTACCAGTATCACTTAAAAAATCCATAGAACATCATCAACAGCAAGCATTATTTGCGCTGGATGAGGATATCGATATCATGATTGCAGACACTCGCTATGGGTTCATTGAGCAGTGTGTTAAGGATGCCATTGATATTGTTAAAGATAGAAAAGCAAGTATCACAGAGCGTATTGATCGAATAGTCTTACATCGTTTTTTAGGGTTGCCCATCTTTTTTGCAGTGATGTATGCCTTATTCTTCTTTTCTATCAATGTCGCTGGTGCCTTCCAAGATTTTTTTGATATTGCTGGGAGTGCTATCTTTGTTGATGGTATGGCTCGCGTGCTCAAGCTATTACACGTTTCTCCGGCAGGCATTGCATTATTATCAGAAGGTGTTGGTATAGGTATCAGCACAACGTTAACTTTTATTCCTGTTATTGGTGGTATGTTTTTATTTTTATCCTTTTTGGAGGATTCCGGTTACATGGCAAGAGCTGCGTTCATTATGGATCGTGTGATGGTAGCTTTAGGTCTATCAGGCCATTCCTTTGTGCCGATGATTGTTGGTTTCGGTTGTAATGTACCTGCTGTGATGGGTGCGCGAACGTTGTCTTCACGTCGCGAACGGATTCTCACTGTACTCATGATGCCTTTTATGTCTTGTGGTGCGCGATTAGCTATTTTTTCTGTATTTGTGTCGGCTTTTTTTCAGCATGGTGCGATGTGGGTGTTCATGTTGTACGTACTGGGTATCCTTGCGGCGATGTTGACGGGTTTTATTGTACAAAAGACCCTATTGCCGGGTGATCCAGAGCCACTAGTTATGGAGCTTCCTCCTTATCATTGGCCCCGAATGACAGCAATGTCACGTTTAACTTATCAGCGTCTGAAGGCTTTTGTGACACGAGCAGGACGTGTCATTATCCCTGTCTGTTTAGTCATCGGCGGCTTGAATGCGATTACAGACACGGGTCAGTTGAGTACGGGTGATGCAAATTCGCACTCATTATTATCTGTAGTAGGTCGAGGTGTTACACCGGTGTTTGCCCCAATGGGTATAACTCAAGATAATTGGCCAGCAACCGTTGGTTTGGTAACAGGTATTATGGCTAAAGAAGTGGTGGTGGGTACTTTAAATACTTTGTATACAGCCGACCTGCCGGTGATGGATCGTGGTCCTGATGAGGATGCCTCTTTATTAACTAGCCTAGGACAAGCATTACAGAGTATTCCCGATAATCTATCGGCCTTGGGTGATGCTATTAAAAATCCCTTGTTGGCGAGTGAAGCCGGGGTTGATGTTGATCAACGTATTTATGGAGTGATGCATCAACACTTTGATGGTGCGGTTGGTGTGCTTGCCTATTTGCTTTTTGTACTGCTCTATTTCCCGTGTGTGTCTACCATGGCAGCCATGCGTCGTGAAGTTGGAATGCGCTGGGCAGTGTTCTCAGTGGTGTGGAGTACTGGGTTTGCTTATGTTTGTGCTGTGCTATGTTACCAATTGGGTACGTTGTACGAGCATCCCACAAATTCCTTGCGCTGGTTGGTGTTCTCTTTATCGTTACTGGCCTTGATACTCTTTATATTGAAATACACGGTGAGAAAGGACGCATATGCATTAACCGCATCATTGCCATAGGAGGGTGAAATGATCTTGATTGAACTGCGAAATTATTTAAAAGACCGTGTCACAGCTAGTATGGTTGAATTGAGTATGCATTTTAAAAAACATGCTCATGATTTGGAGCCATTGTTACAGTATTGGATCGATCGTGGTCGTGTCGAATCTGTAGATGCCCAGTGTGGTGGGGGGAGTTGTCAAGGCTGCCCGATGCGTTGTGCTAAGGCTTATCGTTACGTTAGTTCCAAAAATACGTTAGGATAGATTTAAGATCCGTTTATTGGGAGCATACAATGGAAGATAACCCGCCAAAAGATAGTCAAGCTGACAGCAATGATACCTTTGAAGAAGGCAGTATTCAGGAGTTAGCCTCACGATTTAATATGAAGATTGACCCTGATGATTTAATCGCTCGGGGTTTAACTAAGAGTGACGTCCTGTGGTTGTTAGATCATTGTCCTTTTGTGCAATTAACGGATGGTAATCAGCAAGCCAAACCATTGGATCAAGTTGAAGTCATGACAGCAGAAACGGGTTGGATGATACACAACTACGGTGATGCGATGAGCAGTTCCCCTGGGCGTTTGTTATTTGGTAGTGGTTTTTCAGTGGGGGAGGATGACGAGGGTTCAGGTGGTTTTCAGGCTGTGGGAACGGTTGTTCGGCAGCGTTATATGACAGCGCGAGAAATGGTGGCTATTGCATTGAAGCAAGGTTGGGGTTCGGTTTATTTGGTGGATGGTCATCCAAAGATGATGCGTGATATCTGGATTGAATCTCAAACTCAAGGTATTACCGTGATAGGGCACGAGCCCTCGGATGAAGACTTTGTGACACGTGATCGCATTGGTATGTCTGCGGATGCTATGGAGGTTAAGCGGTCTTCACAGCGCAAGCGCTAGACACCTATTAATACCTTGTTAGGTTGGTCATTTACTTCATTTTCAAGCGCTGAAAGAGGTGGTTGACTCGAGTCTTGCGTTTTGATTTTGTCCCACCTGTCCGCTAACGCTAAGGTCTCTTCCTTTAATTTGGTTTAAATGTCCCTTTATGTACTCATTAAATGCCGTAGATTGCTCTGGTTTGCAGTTAATCCACAGGCCTTTTCCATTTTTCACTGGTTCAGCGAGTTTCATTTCTGGAGTATTTTTATCATCTTGCGTCTGATTGAAAAGCGCACGGGCTTTCCTAAACTCATCGTTACTGAGTATAATCGGGTTGCCTTGGTTATCTCTGAGTGTTGTTGCTTTAAATGTGCGATCCTGAGGGTCGTACCGCATTGTTTTAACTTCCCCAGAATGTGTATGTTCAATAAGCTTATCATGCGTTCCGAAGATGCGGCTTGAAAGGCTCTTGTCAGTAGTCCTGTCAAGTGTGTCATGGCCGGTAAGGCTCGCAGCCGCTTGTGCTTCCCCGCTCAGAAGTGTGATGAGTTCTTGTTGATGTTTTTGTCTTTCTGCTTTGGCCTTCTCCAGGAAGGCTAGATAGTTTGCTTGCCGATGCTGTTCGGATAAAATGAGCGCCTCTACTGCGGTTTTTTTATCATTCTCGGTCAGTTTTTCGGGGCGACGCGCATTAAGTTTTTCTTCTAGTGCGGTGATCGCGTCAATTTTTTCTTGATAGTAGGCTTTGTTTATCCCCCATGAGTTGACTTTGTCATTTTCATGTGTACGTTTAGCGTGTTCTAAAAAACCAGCTTTATTATATTTTGGTAACATTGGAAAATTAGGGCGCCATTTTGTATTGACATCTTTTACCATCTCGATTATCTCATCTGGGCTTTTGTCGGTTGATATATCAAAGTTCAGTAGAGTTTTCTCAGAATCGCTAAGACTCTGGAGTGCCCAATTAGTATGAGCAACAGTTTCATTATAGTCTTTTAATTTGGTCTCAAGCGCGACTCTATTTTGATGCGTAAGGTTGACACCCTCTCTGAGGGTCACTTCTGAGTACTGGGGCGTTGCAGTACTGTCCAGGTTTTGTGAGGCTCTTTCTTCGTTTAGCCTTTTGAGCGGCTCTCCTAAGCACTTGTCCCGATGCGCTTTATTTGGGTGCAGTGTCTGTTGTTTTTTCAGTTCTTGATATCGTTCCTCAAAAGTCCCTCCAAGTTTCCCTCTGGCTGTAAGGTTGTCATAATCTGAAGTGGTTGTTGGTGCTTTTCCGGTCAAGGCCCATGCTGTGGCGGCTAGAGCGGGCTGCCACATCTCGTGAGCGGCTGATAGCACCTGCGAGGTTTCATCTGAACGATGGACTCTTTCTTCTTCAGTGGGGTTGGGTCGTTGATCAGACATGCGATGATTTCCATGGTTTTTACGTAGATGAGGTCAATATATCACCTTAACCTTAAGGAAATATTAAATATTTGGGGGTGTGTTGAGTGTTTGGTGAAGTCACCTTCCTCGAGAGCCGAGGAAGGTGTGTAACAGGCTGATTATTCTGCCATTTCTTTGACGCGTTTTAGGGGGCGTACTTTAACGACATTACGGGCGGGTTTTGCTTTAAACATCATTTCTTCGCCTGTGAAAGGATTAGTTCCTTTGCGTGCTTTAGTTGCAGGTTTGCGTTTTACACTGCATTTCATAAGACCTGGGACGGTGAATTCACCTGCAGCATTCTTTTTTAGGTGACGATGCATCAGATTGCTAAGGGCATCAAAAACAGACGCAACTTCTTTTTTGCTTAAACCGGTTATTTCTGAAATGTGAGTCATTGATTGAGTTTTGTTCATTGCTGCTTTGATAGCAGTTGTTGGCAATGCTTTCTTAACAGCAGCCTTCTTTTTGGTAGTGGCTTTTGCAACAGTTTTCTTTTTTGCAGCAGGTTTGGCTGTTTTCTTAACAGCTTTTTTTGCAGCAGTTTTCTTTACTTTTTTACGTGGTGGCATGTAAACATCCTCTTTTTACTGGTTAATAACAATGGGTTACATAACCCATGAAAACATAGAAAATAGCATAGTTTTTTAAAAAAGCGAATAAAAAAACACATAAATAGACGTTTTTTAACGATTTATTATGAATTTTACATTCCTCATTGTGTAGTGGATACATCCTTGACCTGGAGCGTTAAGTCTCTACCAAAAGTGTCATTAGAATGAGGTGAGTAAAACGTCGTTTAACGATGTTTGACTCAGTATATTTTTTTGCGTACGAAACAAGCACATTGCACGCCGAGGTATTTTGAAAAAAGTTGTTTAAATTCCGGCGGTATTGTAGTATCTTTGCCAATTCTTATTTCAAGGCTCCCGGAAACAATGATGAAAACGTACATGGCAAATTCACAATCTACGACAGAAAAATGGTATGTCGTTGACGCAGAAGATAAAACACTAGGACGATTAGCCAGTGTTGTGGCTTCGCGCTTGCGCGGAAAACATAAGGCGGAATACACCCCTCACGCAATCACAGGGGATCACATTATTATCGTCAACGCGGAAAAAGTAAAAGTTACTGGTAACAAAACCACCGATAAAATCTACTATAGTCACAGTGGTTATCCCGGTGGAATAAAAAATATTTCATTCGATAAGTTGCAGCAAAAAGCACCTACGATGATTATCGAAAAAGCAATCAAGGGTATGTTACCTAAAGGTCCTTTGGGTCGCGATATGTTTCGCAATTTGAAAGTCTATGCTGGAACAGATCATCCACATCAAGCACAACAACCAGAATCATTAGAAGTTATCTAAGAGGCATCACATGGCACAAGCAAAAATAGACCAATGCTACGGAACGGGACGTCGTAAGTCCTCAACCGCTCGCGTATTTTTACGCCCTGGCAAAGGTAACATTACCATCAACAACCGTTCACTAGAGCAATTTTTTGGTCGTGAGACATCACGAATCGTTGTTCGTCAACCATTAGTAACCTTAGGTTGCGAAGAGCAGTTCGACTTTTACGTCACAGTCACTGGCGGTGGTATCAGTGGTCAAGCAGGCGCGATTCGTCACGGTATTACACGCGCTTTAATTCAATATGAGCAGGAAAATACCGCGCCTGTACAAGAGTCAATTGAAGAGTCTCTGGAGAATGAAGCCAGTAATGACAACACCTGGCATCGACAATTACGTAAAGCAGGATACGTAACACGTGACTCCCGTGTGGTTGAACGTAAAAAAGTTGGGCGTCATAAAGCACGTAAGGGTAGCCAGTTCTCTAAGCGTTAATCATATCTTTAATAAGAGGTATCCTATGCCACAACTGCTTCCTCTTCGGACATGGGAAGCAGTTTTTTTTCGTTTCTATCAAGGATGTTAGGGGAAGTTATATGAGTCTAGTAAAGCGATCGGTGATGAACTTATATTCTGGTGAGATGGATCCAGATAGTCACAAGGTAAGAATTGTTTTGGCTGAAAAAGCTGTAGCCGTTGAAATTACCAATGTGGATGTGAATCATCCTTCTGAGGACTTGCTGCATCTAAATCCTTACAACACTGTGCCAACATTGGTAGATCGTGAACTGGTGTTATATGAGCCACAAGTGATTATGGAGTACTTGGATGAGCGTTTTCCGCATCCACCATTGTTGTCTGTATACCCGGTTACTCGAGCTAAGTCTCGCCTTATGCTGCATCGCATTGAACAAGACTGGTATAGTTTAATGCGTACTATCCTTTATTCTGATGATGATCTAAAGGTTGACGCAGCCAGGCATGAGCTCAAAGAAGGACTTATTGTTTTAGAGCCAGTATTTTTAGACAAGCCTTATTTCCTGAGTGAAGAATTCAGTCTGGTTGATTGCAGTATTGCGCCATTACTCTGGAGGCTCCCTCTGTTAGGAATTACATTGCCTCCAAATGCCAAAGGTATTCAGGCCTATCAAGAACGTATTTTTGAGAGAGAATCGTTCCAAGCCAGTTTATCTGAATCTGAGCGTGAAATTAGGGCCTTCGATGACTTCGAGTAAGCCATATTTGTTTCGAGCAATCTATCAATGGTTGTTGGACTGCGAGTTAACCCCTTATGTAATGGTCGATGCATTGCTCCCTAATGTTGAAGTGCCTGAAGAGTATGTTGAAGATGGTCAAATAATCTTGGATATGACACCTTCAGCTATTATTGATTTAGAGATGGGGAATCATCACGTAGAATTTAAAGCGCGTTTTTCTGGTGTAACGCGACATATTATTTTGCCTATGCCTGCGATACTCGCATTGTATGCTTACGAAAATGGGCGTGGGATGGTTTTCACTGACGAAGAAGACGATGATGATACTTTTCCTCCGTCTGGCCCTGATGAACCCTCGCCTGATGGTAAGCCTCATTTGCGTGTGGTTAAGTAATTTTCTTCGTATCGTTATTTGTGCCCCACGTCATTACAGAATGATGATCTCTTGTTTTCCTTCTCTCTATACAGTCTTTTTTACTACATAAGTTATGGTCAATGTCTTACGCTTTAGTGGTTATCCTTTAAGGTTAATTTAATATCCGTCCGCTATATTGTTCAGCATATTAATCTTTTTTTAAATGGACGATATTGTGATTCATGTAGTGTATCAAGAAGGGTGGGATGTCGATTTCTCGCAAATAAGCGAACTAAACTTCTGTTCGTCTTTATTACAAGTACACAGTAGTGTTGATCAAGAGCAGTCGCTGTCCTCGTTAATAAAGTCACTGATTGATCGAGCGTTACTATCATTTGATGAAGATAAAAGCTTGAAAGGTTTTTTAGCATTTTCTGATTCTGAATCTAATACTCTTACTCCATTCTCAGTAACAAGTCATTATTGCATCAAGGTTATTCGGTGTTCGCTGCGTGGGGAGGTTCAGATGATAGTGAGCCCAATTTATCATTTAGGTCTTGATTACCCTGAGGTGTATCAGCATCGAGAAGGTAAGGCACTGGATCCTAATGCCATGTTAGGTCTTGTTGAAATCATTCACCATGCAGAGTCAATGGATGACGAGCCTGTTAATGAAAGTTGTGATGGTCACATGTATTGTTATGGTATCGATGCTGGCGTGGCATTTAAAAATAGCCCTGTTGCCCATAACCGTGATATTAACTTGCAGTTGCTAACCTTCGATGACTGTGTGCTGGCAACCTTTCAATCTAATGGGCAAGTAAGTACTCAGTCCTTGCCGCTTGACGAAGTGTTGTTAAATGATTCTCAGTTATGTTTTTCAAAATTCAGTGATCATTCCCTGGCTTTTTCTCATGCCATTGTTAAAGCAGCCCACTAAATAACTTCCAAGGTAAAAAAAAACCGCATGAATCTGCGGTTTTCATATCTTTGTAAGCGTATATGGCTTTAGTACGGAGCTCGCTCTGTGCGGCGGTTTCCATTGGCGCCAGCTTCACGTTCTTGCGCAATGTTGACACGTAACTTGCGTCCATTAAAGTCCTGTTCGTTGTATTGCTCAATGGCATTTTGTGCTGAGCTTGCATCATCAAATTCAATGAAGCTGAAACCTTTGCATTGACCAGTGTATTTGTCTTTAATAAAAGCAATGTCTTTGATAGTGCCACAAGTAGAAAATAGTTCGCGAAGTTCAGCTTCGCTAGCACTATAAGGTAAGTTGCCTACATATATTTTGTTCATAATAAAACCTATTTCAATATTAACAGTAATCAGAAGTCAAATGTTTTAACATATCACTGGTTCTATGTATAGTGATTCTCCTCTGATTCTCATTCACAGTTAGTCTGATCACAGTTTCGACAACAAACGGTTGTGATCGCTAGATACATTCTTTTCGGGGTTAATACTTCTTTCGCTTGTTACAGCGTGAGTTGATTAGGTTGAGTTTAGTCCTCAATAATTTGTATCACCTTAAAAAACTGATCAGCATTGACCCTATTTTTCTACTTCATTTGATCTAATGAATACAGTTATCCGGTATAAAATATGAAGCATCCAACTACACCGCATTATTAGATAATACGTTATGTTTTTCTATCCACGAAGTATATTTAGAGTGGGGTCTGGCGTAAATAACAAGTATTGTTCGTCATATTAAGACTGTGCCTGATACAGCTATCTATAGTTGGTCTGGGTATTCAAAATTCGATTTGATTTTGTTACACATTGATGCAAATTGACGTACTCCTGTTACAAAGTCTTGTTAAAGTAATCATCTTTAAAGTAAGGCTATTTGGGAAGTCGACATGAAAAAACTATGCGTAGCTTTGTTCGCATTAATCGTTTTTGGCTCAGCAACATTATCATTATGTGATGCTGATAATTATGCAAATGACGACAAGCTGGGTGAAAAATCCGTTATGATTCTGAAGTCATAATAAATAAGATGACCGATACGTCACTAATTACTCGGTCGGCCTGGCTAAGGGAGGTCTATCATCATGATTGGCCATGGCTTTATTAGCAAATTGTTTTTTTAACCATGCATTAGAGTTAACCATATTTAGACCTGCACTCGCTATTTGTCTTGTCAAACCGGCTTTGTCACTGAAGCAATCCTTCAAAAGCCTCATACTGTTGAGGTATACGCTATTTCTTGGGCGGCACCAGCGCTGATAGCGCTGCAAGGCTTGTCTGAGTCGTGGTTGGTTATGATGATTGAGAATATCCTGAAGGTAATGGGTTAAGACGCTGACATCAAACAGTCCTAAGTTGGCGCCCAGTCCCGCGAGAGGGTGAATCGTATGAGCTGCATCGCCAACTAAGACGATTCTTTCGTTGAAATAATCTGTTACGTGTCGCATGTGTAAGGGAAAACGAGTAGGTTTTGAAATTATTTCAATTTCACCCCATCGATCATCTAGTGCTTTGGATATTGCAGTATTCAGTGCTTCTCGGTTGAGTTCGAAAAGGGTATTCATATGATCGGGAGTGGTTGACCAGACAATAGATGATTGCTGTGGATGATGTAATGGTAATATACCTATGGGGCCTAGAGGTAAGAATTGTTGTAAGGCTGTGTGTTGATGGGGGCGTTCTGCTTGAATCACGGCAGTCATCGCATCATGGTAGTAAGGGCGGTGATGGGTAGTAACATTGGCTTGTTGTCTCACCCAAGAGTATGGTCCGTCTGCGCCGATGATGAGTGATGCTTTCAGAATTAGCCTATCTTGTAGCGTGAGTTCAATATGATCATCAAACTGCTGGATATTGACCGGTACAGAGGGGCAGTGAGTCGTGATGAATGGATGGTTTTGCAAAGATTGCCATAAGGCTTTTGTAACAGCACGATTTTCTACAATACATCCCAATTGTGATGAGGGTATATCCACTGCTTTGAAATGGATCTCACCGCCATGGTGACAATCCCAGATAATCATTTCGTGAAGCGGTGTTTTTTGGGTAATCGGTATGTTTTCCCAAATATGCAAGTTATTCAGTATGTGGATTGAGGCTTCGTTAAGTGCGCAAACTTGTGATGTCACAGAGTCGTCAGGCCATGTCAGATAAGGCGGTTTAGATTCGACGATAGTGACGGATATCTGTTGGTCAGCCAGAGCTTTAGCTGCCGTCAAGCCAACTAATCCGCCACCAACAATAATAACCGACATCTCAGCGCACATAGTTGCGTCCTTTAAGGAGTGTAGTCAAAGACGGTAACATACTAAAAGGTTTCAGCAGGTTGGGCAACGTGCGGATGTTGTTGCGTAGCATCAAGGCTGATTTGGCATGCTAGTTTCGGAAGTGATGAATGATAGCCTACGAAATGCGAAAGTAGGTATTTTTTTGCAATAGGATTAAGGTTTACGGCTAGCATTCCAAGGCTTCTCAGGTGTCCTATGAGTGGTACTGTAAAGATATGATCAATTCGTTGGGTGTTCCGAGCAATACGAGATTGAGTGGTTTGACTCCATTGCTCATAGTGTGCGAGATGAGTAGGGTAGTTAAGTTGTTGATGGGTGGTCAAACTATTAGTCAGTGTTTCAGCTAGCATGGCGATGCTGAGTAAAGTGAGATTAAATCCCTGTGCTGTTATAGGATAGAACGTATGGGCGGCATTACCTAATAGGATAGCAGATTGGTACACTGTTGATGGGTGGGTTTGAGAGCTGACAGGAAATTGCCCTGTGAGTTGGATATCTTTGATGGTCGGCTGGCGACCGTGGTATACCTGATTAATATGCTGAGCTATGGTGTTGTTGTCCCATGAGTTGATAATCTGGATCTGCCGTTTGGGAACTGTCCAGACCACTCGTGCTTGGGTCGCTCTCCAGCTGGGTAGCCACGCTAAACTACCAAGAGAGGTGAAGCGTTGAAAAGCTGTAGTTGGCGATGATGTTGGTTGGTTCAGCGTGACGTTAAATACTAATGATTGATCACCGTGATCATGACGTTTGCTTGTGATGCCCAGTAAGTCTCGTGTATGGGAATGTGCTCCATCGGCTGCAATGAGTAGTGGTGCAAACAGTGTACGCTGCTCAAGGCTATCTTGATAAGTGACTGTGACACCGCTGGTTTTATTATCAATTTTAATTAATTTTTTTGACGTTAAGTTATCGATAGTCAGATGAGATGTTGGTTGATGATGTAGTTGCTGCTTGAGTAAATGGAAGGGAATAACATGACCTAAACAAGGCAGGCCCATTTCTTGAGCTGATACGTGAATTTGACCTAGTCGGCTCTGCTCCGTAATACAGAGCTGTTCTAATTTTATCGAATGTTTTTGTAGTTTTGGCCATACATTAAGCGTTTGTAAGATAGTTGTGCTTGCATGATTTAATGTGATCGGACGAGAGTTTTCGCTGGTGGGTATTATGGAATCATTCTGTGAGTTATGGTGCTGATCCAGAACGGCAATACGTAAGGGTAGATGCTGTAAGGCATGAATCAGCGCAGAGCCAGCAAGACCGTTTCCAATGATAATGAGATCATAGTGTCGCACAGGATACCTTGCTCGTTGGGTTGACAATTTGACAATATGTTAAAGCATCTTTTCTGATTATCAAAGCAACATTAACTGAATGCATAGGATCCACGCGTTATTTACCTTATACTGCATTTTTTCATGATCTTACGTAAGAGGGTGTTATGCGTGTTTCCACAATTCAGCAGCGATTGACAGCATTGAGACTGTTAATGCAAGAGCATCAAATAGATTATTACTATGTTCCCGGTACGGATGCTCACAATAATGAGTATGTTCCTGAATGCTGGCAGCGTCGTGCCTGGGTGAGCGACTTTACCGGGTCAGCTGGGGATGTCTTGATAGGGGCAGAGTATGCTTATTTATGGACTGATTCCCGCTACTTTTTACAGGCCGAGCAGCAGTTAGAAGATGATTGTTTTTCCTTGATGAAAATGCAGCAAGGAACAGCGACTTCGGAGATTTTGGTATGGCTGTTGAAACACGCTAAAGGTTTGCGTGTGGGTGTTGACCCAAAATTAATGGCCGCTGTAGTCGCTCAACAATGGCTGGAAGTGCTAACCACCCATGAGATTGAATTAGTCGCGATTGAAAATAATTTAGTGGATTTGATCTGGGAAAATCAGCCACCCTTAGAGTCAAAGCCCATTACACTTCACCCAGAATCACTGGCTGGTGAGTCGGCGTCAAGTAAACTCTCTCGTTTACGAGCATGTATGCACAACCAGGAAGTAAAAGCTCATATTGTTACGTTGCTAGATGCTATTTGTTGGTTGTTTAACCTTAGAGGGCAGGATATTGAATTTAACCCATTGGTAGTCAGTTATGCGCTGATCACAGAGGGAGTAGCTTGTATTTATCTGGATACAACGGTGTTAACCAAGGAGCAGCGTGATTACTTTGATACTATAAACGTAGTGGTTAAATCCTATAATACTGTGGCAGCTGATTGGCAACAAATAGAGGGTCCGGTGTTAATCGATAATTCTGCGAGTTGGTGGGTGAGTCAATTGCTGTTAGAAGCCAGTGTTGTGCTGGCAGCCTCACCCATTACATTAATGAAAGCCTGTAAAAACTCAGTAGAGATACAAGGTGCTATACATGCACACCAGTTAGATGCTGTTGCTATGGTGCGTTTTTGGATGTGGTTAGAGCGGTCCTGGCAAGGCCAGACTGAAATAACTATTGCAGATAAGTTAGAGGCTTTCCGTCGTGAATGTTCTGAGTGTCGAGGTTTAAGTTTTGCGACAATTGCGGGGTATGCTGCGCATGGTGCAGTGATTCACTATAAAGCAAGTGAGAGTAGCGCTCTCTCTGTTACTGATGCGTCTTTATTGCTGCTCGATTCCGGTGGCCAATATGTATCTGGAACTACCGATATTACTCGTGTTTTTCACATGGGAGAGCCATCTGCTGAGGAAAAAAGGCATTACACACTAGTGTTACAAGGTCATCTAGCACTAGCGAATACTATTTTTCCAGCTGGAACCACAGGTGAGCATTTAAATGCGATCGCTCACCGGCCAATATGGCAAGCATGTTGTGATTTTAGTCATGGTACTGGTCATGGTGTTGGGAGTTATTTGTGTGTGCATGAAGGCCCACAGCGCATTTCAGCTGGTTATTCTGGAGTCGCTTTGCAGCCAGGTATGATTTTAAGTAACGAACCAGGTTTGTATATCGAAAATCACTATGGGATTAGGATTGAAAATCTGTGTTATGTCAGTGAGGTATGTGCATCTGAGTGCAGTCAGACAGGGCATGGCCCTTTTTATCAATTTAAAGATTTAACGCTAGTACCCTATGATGTGCATTTAATTGAATGGAGTCTACTAAGCCCTAGCGAAGTTGATTTGATCAATACTTACCATAAAGAAGTCTTTGAGGTTGTTTCTACTATGTTATCTCCAGAGGAAGTCGATTGGTTGAGAGAAAAAACTCAACCAGTGTGTTGTTAAGTTATTGACCCAGTACATTTAACTGACTATTCTTATTGTAGTTAATTAAATTAGATGGTTTAGTTGTTGAATTTATTACAGGGATGTTGGTAATGGAAGTGGTAGAGTTTATGAATGGTAGTGCGGAGGTCAATCAGCTTGAATTGTGTGTCGATCGTTTGATGAGAACAATTGAGCAGTTAACGGAAGATAATAAGGCGTTACGCAGGCAGGTGCATAACGTCATCAAGGAGCGTGATGCTGTTTCTACTCAAAAACAGCGAGCCGTTCTGCAATTAAAGCAATTAATTCAGAAAGTAAAGGAGTCTTCTTTATGACAACGGTAACAGAAAATTTAATTAGCATACAAATCTTAGATCGTAAATACAGTATCAAATGCCCAACCAGTGAAGTCTTAGAGCTACAAGAGGCTGCAAGAGTGGTACAAGATAACATGAAACAACTCAAGCGTTCGGGTAGTATTTCAACCACAGATCAATTAGCTGTCGTCTCTGCACTAAATGTTACCCATGAATTATTGTTACTAAAAAAGCAAAACAATAATTATATCAATGTGATGAATAAGCGGCTGCAAGATTTACAAAAAAGAATCGAAAAATTTCTAGCGGTTGAAGAAGAAATTACGATATAATGTAATTGCCCTCTTCGGTAAAAGTAGTAGGTTATAAATATTTTGAACCGATAATTACTTGTAAAGGGATTTATTGTGTATCACTGTTGAGCAATGTTCTGTTCCAGAAAGCCTGATGTGATACCGTCGACTCCCACCTGAGCCACTGGGTTCAAATACAGGTCTACTGCATTACTGCGGAGGGTCTTATTATTTCAAAGCCAATTATTAGAAAAACTAAACGATATCTTCGAAAAGAATTATCACCAGAAGACGTGTGTCGCACGTCAGCTTTAATTTCTAGAAATGTACTCACAATAAAAAATATCCGAGAAGCTAAAAAAGTAGCTTTGTATTATGCTGATGAAAATGAAGTACAGACTTCTTTTTTAATGCAGCCATTATTTGGTATGGGTGTCGAGTTATATTTTCCTGTAATTAATCATGATTCATTATTATTTTACTCTTACCGAGAAAATGAAAAAATGGAAGAAGCAGTCTTTGGTCTTATACAGCCGCCGATTAAAAATAAAGAACCGATAGATTATTCAGAGCTGGATGTAATTTGTTTGCCATTAGTTGCGTTTGATAAACAATGCATACGTATCGGGCGTGGTGGAGGTTATTATGATCGTGCATTAGCTTCGATTAAATCAAAGCGTTGTTCAAAACCATTCTTATTAGGATTGGCTTATGAGTTTCAGCAGGTTGAAGAAATACCTACTGAGTCATGGGATATTCCACTAGAGGCAGTATCAACTGAGAAGATGGTTTATTATCGAGATGAGTCTTGATAGACATTAAATATCAGCGAGGTCACCTTTTTTTTCTAACCAGGCCTTCCTATCTTTCGCACGTTTTTTTGCAAGCAACATATCCATAATGGTTTCACTGTTTTTTTGTTTGGTAGTGAGCTGAACAAGACGTCGTGTTGACGGATTCATTGTTGTTTCTCGAAGTTGCATAGGATTCATTTCGCCCAATCCTTTAAAACGTTGAATGTTAATTTTAGCTTTATTTTTTTCAGCCTCAAGTCTATCTAGGACCCCTTGTTTTTCATCTTCATCAAGCGCATAAAAAATTCGTTGGCCTGCATCGATGCGAAATAATGGTGGCATGGCGGCGTAGAGGTGTCCAGCTTCAACAAGCGCAGAGAAGTGTTTTAAAAACAGTGCGCATAGTAAAGTCGCAATGTGAGCTCCATCTGAGTCGGCGTCAGCCAGTATGCATATTTTTCCATATCGTAAGCCTGATAAGTCATTACTACCAGGATCGATACCCAATGCAATTGCGATATCATGTACTTCGTTGGAAGCAAGCACTTGCTCAGAATCCACTTCCCATGTATTAAGAATTTTTCCACGTAAGGGCATAACGGCTTGAAAGGTTCGATCACGCGCTTGTTTGGCAGAGCCTCCGGCAGAGTCACCCTCAACAAGAAACAATTCGCTGTATTGTATATCTTGTTCGCTACAGTCCGCCAGTTTGCCAGGTAAGGCTGGTCCAGATGTGATTTTTTTCCTTGCAATTTTTTTACTGACACGCATACGTTTCTGTGCGTTATCAAGAGCGATTTGAGCTATTTGGGTGCCGACTTCAACGTGATTATGTAGCCATAAGCTAAAATCATCTTTTACAACCCCCGAGACGAACGCTGCACATTGACGTGAGGAGAGTCGTTCTTTGGTTTGTCCAGCAAACTGTGGATCTTTGATTTTAATAGAGATGACAAAATTGCAAAAGCAACATACGTCATCAGCAACAAGTTTTGTTCCTCTAGGAAGCAATTTATGCGCTTCACAAAAGCTTTTGATGGATTCAAGTAATCCTGTTCTTAACCCATTAACGTGTGTGCCACCTTGCATGGTTGGGATTAAGTTGACAAAGCTTTCAGTGATCAGATCAACTCCATCGTTCTGCCAGGCAAGAGCCCAGTCAGCTGTTTCGCTGGTTGCCTCAAAACTCCCGACCAGGACAGTTTCAGGGATGAGCTCTTTACCAGTAAGTGTGTCTTGAAGATAAGTTTTTAAGCCGTCTTCGTATAGCCAGTTATCAGTTTTCCCAGTTTTTTCATTATAGAAAGTAATCGAAAGGCCGGGGCATAATACTGCCTTTGCACGTAAGTTCTTCCTAAGATCAACAATAGCAAAGTGTGGTGAGTCAAAGTATTTTGGGTTAGGTAAAAATTGTATAGTTGTACCGGTATGATTTTTTTTACAAGAATCAATTTTTTTTAAATCAGTGATTTTTTTTCCATCACTAAATGACATTTCGTAAATAGCGCCCTCTTTTTTTATTTTTACAATAAGAGAACTTGCTAGAGCATTCACAACAGAGATGCCAACGCCATGAAGCCCTCCAGAGAACTCATAGGTTTTACTGGAAAATTTTGCTCCAGCGTGAAGTCTTGTAAGAATCAGTTCGACACCCGAGACTTTATGAGTCGGATGCTTATCAATGGGCATGCCTCGACCATCGTCCGTAATTTCAATATACCCGTTTTTGTATAGAGTGATATTTATTTTGGAAGCGTAGCCTGCAATGGCTTCATCCACACTGTTGTCGATGGCTTCATGTGCAAGGTGATTTGGGTTGATTGTGTCAGTGTACATGCCAGGGCGACGTTGAACGGGCTCTAGTCCGCTAAGAACCTCGAGATCTTCAGCGCCGTAACTGGTGGTTTTTTTCTTATTTGTCATAATTTCGTGCAAGCTTATTAGTTGTGAGTGGTTATTTTGTTAAGATCTTTGTTTTAATCATTAAAAACATGCTATTAAGGGTACTTCCCCTCTTTATCTGGCGTTCAAGATTAGCATGAACAGAATAGGTGTCCAACCGTTTTATGGCCGCGAGTCCAGGTTGTAAATATGGCCAAGATATCGTACCCTTTTGGATATTTTTTTATTATATTTTGGGTGGTTACAGTTGTTTTTTTAGAACTCTTTGTCCTTTTAGGGGTTCAAAGTAGTTCAATCCTGTGCCACAGGGTCCTCTGAAACGGTTAGATACGAATGCTTTTCTTATACACAGCCCTGTTTTACTTGCTATTACCTTTTGTATTTTTAAGGTTGTTATGGCGTTCTCGCCGAAATAGTCATTATCGCAAGCGATGGTCTGAGCGTTTAGGATATGTCCCTGTACAAATCGAACAACCAGCAATATGGATTCACGCTGTCTCTGTGGGTGAGGTGATTGCCTCTATTCCTCTAGTGAAGTCGTTGTGCTCACATTATCCCGATCACAGGATTGTGATGACGACAACAACGCCTACAGGATCAGATCAAGTTTTACGATGTTTGAAAGAATATGTGACGCATTTTTATTTACCATATGATTTGCCGTCGTGTATACATCGATTCATCCGTCGTCGCCGTGTTGAGGCCATTATCATTATGGAAACTGAGCTTTGGCCCAATTTATTGAATGTTCATTACAAAAAAAATCTACCCATTATCATTGCTAACGCACGATTATCCGCAAAATCTAAGAGACGCTACAATTGTATTAAGCCACTAGTGAAGCGACTGCTTTCTCAAGTCAGTGTTGTTATTGGTCAGACTGATCTAGACATTCAACGATACATTAAATTAGGATTGCAGCCTGATCGTGCCCAAGTCAGTGGAAATATCAAATTTGATTTAACAATCCCTCAAGATATCTTTTTGCAAGCTAGTAAGCTGCGTGAGCGTATCGGTATCGGAGGTCGACCCACTATTATTCTGTCTAGTACTCATGAGGGTGAAGAAAAAATATGGATACCCATCCTCAAGAGTATCAGGAAGCAGATACCAGATGTTTTATTGTTAGTTGCTCCTCGTCATCCGGATCGTTTTGACGCTGTGAGACGGCTGTTGACCGCACATGATCTTGTTGTGATGAGAAGAAGCTTAGGGCAGGTTGTTAATCAAAAAACGGATGTTTACCTGTGCGACACTATGGGTGAGTTGTTGCAATTTTACGCAGTAAGTGATATCAGTTTTGTTGGTGGCAGTTTGGTGCCAGTGGGTGGGCATAACCTAATAGAGCCTGCTGCATTGGGGCTTCCAGTCATGACAGGGCAGTATTTGCAAAATTTTGATATGATAAAAAAGCAGTTGTTGTCTGAGTGCGCATTGTTAATTGTCAGTGATCCTCAGTCAATTATTGAGAACATGGTCGCGTTAATTTCTGATCAGCAAGCGCGCAAGGCTATGGGTGTAAGGGCTAAAAAGGTGGTTGAGGCTAATCATGGCGCGCTACAGCGGCACCTGTCAATTATTGATACATTTATTGAGCACAAAGATGGTGTGGCTGAACAATCAATCAGTGCTCACCGCCACCCTTAGAGTATTTTGCTAATTTTAGGTCAAATATTAATTTATGCTTCTATGAGATTCATTCCTTTTTTTACATAATTCTATGTTTTCTCTCGCCTGGTAATCGTTAAACAAGAACAGCCAATATTTTTTGGGGGAGTTGTAACTTAATGATTATTTAATCTTTTGCTTTTTATAGATAAACAACCTAACATAATTCATGCGTATCTCTAAAATGGAATGAATAAGAGTATTGGAGTTGTTTATGAAGCAGTCTAAGTTGAGAGTGATTCTTGCTCAGTGTAAGTCCTCTTTTTATGCAGTAACTATTTTTAGTTGTTTTGTGAACTTATTACAGTTAACTATTCCACTGTATATGTTGCAGGTATTTGATCGCGTCTTGGCTAGCCAGGGTTATGACACATTGATCTTTTTAACTATTTTAGCAATGTTTGCGTTAGTCATTATGGGAGTGCTAGATGCGGTCCGCTCTAAAGTGCTGATTAAAGTCAGTCATTGGTTGGACAATAAATTGAGTCCAGAAGCCTTTGTGCGAAGCACTGAAACAGTTGTACAAGGCAATCCATACACTCAACAATCTATGTTAGACATTGCTAAGCTACGAGATTTCTTGTGTGGTAACGATATTCTGGCTATGGTGGATGCGCCATGGGCTATTATTTATGTTTTCGTCATCTATTTATTGCACCCTTTGTTAGGTTTTATCGCTACCATTGGGGTCGTCTTATTATTGATTGTGTCTGTCGTGAATGAAATTGTTACAAGGCGTTTATCAGAGAGTTCTGTAAAAGATAATATGTCATCACAGTCGTTTGTAACTTCAACGTTAAAAAATGCTGAGGCTGTTCAGGCAATGGGTATGTTAGATAACATACTGTGCAAATGGTTCTCCAAAAATGAAGAGGTTATAGAGAAAAAAAATATAGTCTCTAGTCGTTCGGTGAGTTTGTTATCACTGGCTAAAATCTTAAGAATGATGTTACAAATTTCAATATTAGGTGCCGGTGCCTTTCTTGTTGTCGCAAATCAGTTTACGCCAGGTGCTATGATAGCTGCATCTATCTTAACTGGACGTGCTATGGCTCCTGTGGTTGCCGTATTAAGTACGTGGCGTCGATTTATCACTACAAAGCAAGCGTATCAACGTTTGACAGTTTATCTGGTTGAGGAGAGTGCAAACGATAGGTCACCATTTTTGGCTGAAGCAAAGGGTCGGGTCACTATTGAACGTCTTTACTACCAGCCTAAAGGTTTAGAGCAACCGATCATCAAAGGCATTAATCTTGAAATTCAACCGGGTGATAGTGTTGTTGTAATGGGGCCATCGGGTGCCGGTAAATCGACGTTAATGCGATTGTTGTTAGGTGTTTGGAAGGCAACTCATGGAAGGGTGTCTATGGACGGTTGTGACATTGCTTTTTGTGATCGTAGTGAGATCGGCCACTATATTGGATATTGCCCACAAGAGGTTCAATTACTACCAGGCACTATCAAAGAAAATATTGCGCGCATGCAGGATGAGGACGATGAGATTGTGGTTGAAGCTGCAAAATTAGCAGGATGCCATGAAATGATTTTAGAATTACCTAAGGGTTATCATACTGAAATTAGTAATTATGGTTTATCAGGCGGACAAAAACAGCGAGTTGCTCTAGCGAGGGCTTTTTATGGTAATCCATGTTTTCTAGTCCTAGATGAGCCAAATGCTAATTTGGATGAGCAGGGGAGCACAGCGTTAATGCAGGCTATTATGGACGCAAAAAAACGTGGCGTGACTGTGTTGATGGTGACACATCAGCCCAATTTTATTAATGTATTAGATAAAGTCATGATAATGAAAGATGGAATAGTGCAGGCATTCGGGCCAAGGGAGCAAGTATTTTCTGGGCTAGAAAAATTCATGCAACAACAAAAGCAATAAAAGATAGACTAGAATGAGGGATCAATAATGATAGATAATAACCCAATTGAGGAAAAGGACGATAGAAATGCTATAGAATCAGTGCTTGGAGTTAATTTTTCTAAGAAGCCAAACAGTCGATTTTTCGTGATGTTTGGGATTATTATTCTGGTAGTTTTTTTTGGTGGTTTTGCACTTTGGTCTTCCTTGGCACCAATAGAGAGTGCAGCTATTGCTTCTGGTAAAGTGGTGGTTACGGGCAATCGAAGAACGATTCAGCATTTAGAGGGTGGTATAATTGATCGAATCAATGTTCGTGATGGGGAGAATGTGCATAAGGGGCAGATACTTGTTTCTCTAGAAAATACACGATCTCATGCAGCATTTAAATTAACGCAAGGCGAGTTGTACCGTTTGATGACTATTGAGGCGCGATTATCAGCAGAGAGAGATAATGCAAAGTCGATACATTTTAACAAAAAGTTACAAGTTGAAGCAAAGAAGAATAAAACAGTGCTTGAATTGATGAGAGGACAAGAAACCATATTTGACACTAATCAAGCCTCCTTTTTGGGAAATATTAGTATTCTAGAACAGCAGATTACTCAGCTTGAAGAGCAAATCAAAGGAGCAAAGGCACAATTACTCTCTACAATTGAACAGTATGATCTAATCGAAGAGGAAGTAGTTGCAGTCAAAGAGTTAGCAGATAAACGATTGATTGAAAAACCAAGGTTACTAGAGCTTCAAAGAGCTGCGGCAAGATTACAGGGTGTCAAAGGAGAAACGGTTTCAAAAATTGCAGTTTTGAATCAGAAGATTGGAGAAACTAAGACCAAGATACACACTATGAAGGCGGATCGTTTAAAAGAGATATTATCACAGCTACGTGACTCCCATCAAAAAATTGCAGATTTAATGAAGAAAGAAATTATTGAGGGCGATGTCTTGAGGAAGACTGAGATTCGTTCTCCTCAAGATGGGACGATTGTCGATATGAAGGTACACACGATTGGGGGTGTAATTAAGCCAGGTGAGACATTGATGGATATTGTCCCTGAAGAGCAGTTAGTGATTGATGCAAGGGTCAGCCCGATGGATATTGATATTGTTCACAAAGGACTCATTGCTAAAGTGGATTTAATTGCCTTTAAAACAAGAAATACTCCCACACTTCAGGGAGAAGTGGTTGGTGTTTCGGCAGATTCATTTACTGACGAAACGACAGGGGAGCTTTACTATAAAGCGAAAATAGAGCTTGATGAGGATCAATTAATGAATTTATCAAAATCACAAGAGCTATATCCTGGTATGCCAGTACAGGTTATGATAATTACTGACAATAGAACGCTGTTTAATTATTTATTCACTCCAGTCAAAGATAGCTTTGGAAGAGCATTCCGAGAGCAGTAGGTAAAATAGAAAAATGACAATGACTTCAAAGAAATTAATCGCTGTATGTGTATTGAGTGTATGCATTCCCTCAGTATTTGGTACTACACTACTGGATACCTATCATCAATCCCTAACGCATGACTCTCAGTACTTACAAGCTCAAGCGGAATACCTATCAGAGAAAGAAGCAACAAGAGCGGCATGGTCTGCTTTTTTTCCTAGGATCTCTGGTAATGGTAATTTAGTATCTAATCATACCGATAACGATATCGATTCTTTTGCAGTCAACGGTACTCAAACAATTTTTAATTGGGCTGCAATCAAACGGGTATCTAAAGCTCAAGCTCAAGTAAGAAAGGCTGTGTTAGATTTGTCAGTCGCACAGCAAGATTTAATGCAAAGGGTGGTTGATCGTTACCTGAATGTGGTTAGAACACATGAAATTTACTTACTCACATCGGAGCAAGTACGCTCAGTTGCAAAGCAAATGGAAGCTGTTAAGGAGCGTTACCGATTGCACCATGCAACGATTACAGATTTAGATAGAGTTAGGGCTTCTTATGATTTATATCGCTCGCAAAAAGTTACCTCAAAAATACAATTAGATAACGCACGGCAGCAGTTAATAGAGTTAACGGGACAATTATCCAATATAACCCCCAGATTTAATTCAAAATTTAAATTATTGTACCCATCCCCCAATCAGTTAAGTGTATGGATTGATAAAGTGACTAATCAAAATCTAGCCATTCAAGCAGCTAGTGAGGGTGTTGCTGTTGCTAAAGCTCAAATCGGGGAGTCTCGAGGAGGCTACTTTCCAAATATAGGTGCCAGAGCTTCGTATTATCCTACAGAGCCTGAGTATGCTGATGAGCATTTTTTATATGAATTAACGGTTGATTATGATGGATTTCAAGGCGGTGCAATAAACGCTGATGTGGCTAGTTCAATGGCGTTATATCAAAAAGCTCAGGCAGATAGGAACGGTGTTTATAATAATGCTATCGTGCTAGCAAATAGTGCATTTAGCAGTATCGTTAGCGGTGTTGACCAGCTTAAGGCAGAAAAAAGAGCAGTGGATTCCAATCAAAGTGCCTTGAATAATACCTGGGAGGGTTATAATGCCGGTAATCAGACACTGATGGATGTTTTGGATCAGCAAACGAACTTATTTAATGCGAAAATCCAGTATGTCGCTGGGCGAATACAGTACTTAACAGCTACAAGCTTGTTAGATCAACAGGCTGGTACATTGAAGCCTGAGACTCTAGAGCACCTTCAGTCATGGCTTAACTAGTTTTAAGTTGTTCTAAATCAACTCTTGTATTGATCGGTTGGTATATGCTTATGGATTATTCATAAGGATAAATAGAGGTAAAGCTATGGATGGAATGCATGCCTGTAGAAGATTGCAGTACATTCAGTTAATCTCGGAAATGCACTGCTTACCAAAGCTGCCCGCTGATCATATCGTGTCAAATTTGGCGGTGATTAATCAAATTGAGAGTGCTAGAGAGATTGGATTAGAGAAGAATTATACTAATGAAAATCAAGCGATTCCGATATCATTAATTTCTAATTTCTTACTGATGGGTAGTTCTATTCTAGAGCTTTTTCAGTCTGTGTTTGTGAGTATTCATAGATTTTTTGCATGTATTATCATAATGTTTCGAGACTGGTTGCCTGTATTACAGCAAAATACATCTCATCTTAGCTAACAAGATGTGCGTTTTTATCGCAGTTAACGCCCGATGACTTATCGTAAATTTTTCTGTTGACAGAGATGCTTTCTTGAAAAGCAATTCCAACAGAACCTGGCCCAGCATGGATACCTAAAACAGGCGATGCTTCGATGATGTGACATGAGTCAATTTTGTCTATTTCCCTATCGACATATCCTTTTATTTCTTTAGCAGCTTCAAAGTTATTACAGTGCTCTATGATCATTTCATACCGCTTTTTATTATCTAACAATTTATGGATATAACGAATAAATTTATTGGCAAATTGCTTTTTTCCTATAATGAGAGATGAGACAGATATGCGCTCTTTATTATTAAATGAAAGTATTGGCGTTATTCGAAAGAAGGCAAGAAGTTTTTTTTTCCAGGATGGTATACGCCCACCCTTTACAGCAAAGCTAAGATCAGGGACAGCAGCATATTGTTTAGTCTTGTTTTGATGTTTGTTTGTTAGATTAACGATATCGTGATGACTGTACCCGGCTTTTTCAGCTTTGGCAGCAAGGCTTACAATTAAGCCTTGGCCACCACTTATAGTTCCTGCGTCTATAAATGTAGTCAAGTAGTTTTTCGGTGTGTATTGTTGTGCTGCCATACGAGAGGCATTAAGAGTACCACTGTGTTTCTCTGGAAGATGTATAGCAATAATAGATCGATAGTGACTACTTAAATATTCATAAGCTCTCTTAAAGTCGCCAGCTGATGGTTGAGAACTAGTCGGGTGAATATTGTGTTCAAATATTTTTTTATAAAACTGCTTGGGAGATAAAGACAGTTTGTCAGCATAGCTAGATCTTCCAAAATTAATTCCCAATGGAATAACATGAATATGATATTTTTCAGTAGTCTCTTTGGTAAAATCAGCTGCTGAATCAGTTAAGATGGCAACTTTTTCTTGCGAATCAGATTGCTGGTGAATCATATCGTCAGCCTTTTCATTTCGGATTCGGCCGAAGCTTCTGCAATACTCAAAGACCTCAGTAGGATTATTGGTATGAATATGGAGCTTTGTTTTTTTGTTATGGCCTGCAATGATCAGTGAGCATCCATGTTGTAAAAGTTCGTTACGTAAAATGTCATGATTAATATCTTCACCCTCTATTAGGCATTCGGTGCAGAATCTATAGCCATCATCAATTGCATGCGCTTCGGGAGGAATGACAATATCAATATCGGATTGTTTTAATATTTTGTAGTGGTAAAGAGAGCCTTTTAAAAGAAAATCATTGATACCTGTTAAGAAATCAATAAAGCCTTGTGCTCCAGCATCAACGACCCCAGCATGACGACACTCGTCAAGTTGAGTTGAAGTTTTTTGAAGAGTTTTGTTAGTCTCGTTTAGACTATTTTCCCATAGACTATAAAAGTCAGTTTCATTTTCTGAGCCTGCTAGAAAAGTATCAGCAAATGTTTTCATTACAGTAAGGATGGTACCTTCCTTCGGTTTTGTTACAGCGCGAGTGGCATAGTCAAAGCCGCATTGTATTGCTATTGCTGCTTGTTGAGCGTTCCAGGGTAGTGGTATAGATGATTGATTTAATCCAACAAAAAACTGGGCGAATATTGCACCTGAATTTCCTCTTGAACCATTTAATCCAGCATCACTAACCGTTTCTAAAAGATTAGATAGAGACTCTTCGGTGATCTCTTCTACAGAGATAAGCATTGTGCTGAGTGTTATTGCTAAATTTGTTCCTGTATCACGATCGGGAACTGGAAAGACATTAATTGCATTTAAGTGCTCTTGGTTATTGATAACAGCTTTTATTCCAGCAATAAAAATACGTATTAGTCTTTTTTCGTCTACATAACGAACGCGTTGTGATATTTTTTCCACGAGTGATACCTAGTGTGTTAAAGAGATAAATTTGATCTACTACCGATGGTTAATCATCGGTCATAGGTTCATGCTTAGCTATTTGATATTCTATTGTTGTGCTCATTGTTGAATGTTTTGTTGATGGCTAGTTTTGTTACCCAAGCTCCTTGGTAAGATGAGGGGAGTTTCTTTAATGCATCATTTGCTAAAGCTTGGGAATTAAAGTGCCCATAGGCTACCTTATACCAATTACCAGTTTGGGTAATGAAAGCGTTAGGTTGTTTTATATTACTAATGTACCGTTGAGCGTCACTTTCCTTGTGAGAAGCAAAGAGTTGTATCGTGTAGATGTTTTTAGTGCGTGCTGTCTCCAACGTCGAGCTGGCCTTAGCTATTTGGCTGTGTTGAGATTTATTAGCTGAAAAAGACGGCTGTGAGGTAGGGTTGGATTGACTATCAATTTTGAGTAATTCACTAAAGATAATTTTTTTCTTCAGCCAGTTACTGATAGTTTGTAGGCTTTCAGTGCTTAAAGTTCCAGCACTTTCTTGAAGCTCTATTAATTGGCCAAGATAAGCATATTGATCAGAGACGTGTGTTTGCTTGCTTGAATAAAGTTGAGAAATACTGGATAGAACGTCTTCGATATCTTGTGTTCCGACCTGGTATCCTGCTTGAGTTGCCTCAAGGGATCGCTGTGCAGAAATAACACCTTGTTGATCAGCTTTGACCTTACTGATGTTTGCATTAACACCCAAGAAGGAGTTACGTGTATTTTGAACTGTTTGTCGATATTGGTATTCAAGCGCACCAGTTTGTGTCACGTAATCATACCTTGCTTGTCGAGTGTTTGCATAAACAAGCCCGCCTTGAAATGGATAGTAGTCGACAGTGAGGGCGAGTGTGTTGGAGTCTTTGCTTTTGTTATCTGGTGCTGCCCAATCATGCAAAGCGGCTGCAGTACCAAAGACAGTTGGTGTGGCACCACCAGCTTCAACTCTGATATCTTGTTTAGCAGCTAGAGTGATATATTGTTGGCTTTGTAACGTGTAATTTTGCTTTATGGCTAATTTGACCCATTGATCCAAGTTATTAGGCTTTGGTGTCAATAGAGGGATGCTGGATTTAATGCCTTGAAGCGTTTTATATCGATGATTTGTCATAACGGCAAGTGCTTCGATATTGTCACGCAACGTATTCTGGTCGGCAATCAGCTGGGCTGCTTGGGCATCATAGCTGGCTTCAGTGGTATAGACATCTACACTTGAAATTAGGCCAACTTTGTATTTTTGTTGGTTAGTTACTAATTGGTTGTAGAGTTCTCTCTTGTAAGCTTTGTCGTAGATAACGGTCTCAGCGGCGATCATGACGTCAAAATAAGCGCTAGCGGTGCTTTCCATTAAGCTTTGTTGAGCGGCAAAATAGGTTGCAGTGGCAGCCTTTACAGAGTAGCTAGACTCTTTTATACCCATCCACGCAGCGACATTAAATATCTGTTGGGTAAGAGCTATCGAAGCATTGCTGGTGTCTGTGTGTTTGTCAGCATTATCGGTTCTTTGGTTCTTCTGACTGTAATTATATTCTGTTTGAATGGAGGGCAGATACAAGGCTCTGGCAATGTGAAGATTTTCTTTTGCAGACTGCCAGGTTGAAATTGCTTGTTGGTATGTCTGGTCATTTTGTAACGCATCTTGATAAACCTGCATCAGATCTTCTGCATAAGTGCTGGATATGAGTAGGCAAATAGAAAATGTAATAGTAAGGCTGCGAATAACGTTAAACATGGATTGTCCTTTTGGTCAGCAAGAGGTCCTCTTGCAAATACGTAATGATATGATTCACATAGAATAAATGCTGATATTCTCAATGTAAACCATGGACATTATCCTATGAATCTAAGTGAAAGCCAACTTTTTGAAGATTAACTCCAGGTGAAGCGGTCAAATATGTCTAATGTTTGATCAATATCTTGTGGTGTGTGCGCTAGAGAGATAAATCCTGCCTCGTATGAAGAGGGGGCGAAGTAAATGCCGTGATTAAGCATATGCTTAAAAAATAACTTAAATAAGTCCTGCTTGGTTTTAGTAATATCTGCATAGGTTTTAGCAGGCGTCGATTGATCTGTAAAATGTATACCAAACATACCTCCAATCGCATGGCCGGATAGTTTTTGTCCATGCTTAGATGCTATCGCAGTCATTCCCTTGACTAGTTTCTGTGTAAGTATATTGAGATCTTTGTAGACGGCAGGTGTAAGTTGCTTGAGAGTTGCTAAACCTGCGGCCATACTAATCGGGTTTCCTGATAATGTGCCAGCTTGATACACATTCCCCAAAGGTGCTAAATGATCCATCAAGATAGCCTTTCCACCAAGGGCGCCGATAGGTAGTCCGCCTCCAATGACTTTACCCAAGGTTGTTAAATCAGGTTCTACTGGGTAAAGGGACTGTGCGCCACCAAGCGCAACACGAAAACCTGTCATGACTTCATCAAAGATCAACAAGGCCCCATTTTGATTGCAAAGCGCTCTGAGCCCTGTTAAAAATTCATGAGTCGGAGTAATGAAATTCATATTTCCAGCAATCGGTTCAATAATAATTGCTGCTATTTCAGAGCGATGTTGCTCAAAGAGTGATTGTACAGAGTCTAAGTGGTTGTATGTTGCAACCAGAGTGTCTTGTGCAGTACCAGGTGTGACACCAGCTGAACTAGCAGTTCCCAATGTTAGCGCTCCTGAGCCAGCTTTGACTAAAAAACTATCAGCATGGCCATGGTAGCAGCCTTCAAATGTAATGATTTTGTTTCGGTGGGTTATACCACGGGCTAAGCGAATCGCGGTCATGGTGGCTTCTGTTCCTGAATTAACTAATCGGCATTTTTCGATTTGGGGCATGTAAAGCTGGATTTGTTCACTCAGGCGAACCTCTAGCTCGCAGGGGGCACCAAAGCTTAGACCTTGTTGTGCTTGGTCAATAATAGCTCGGGTGACTTGTGGGTTATTGTGGCCTAATATCATCGGGCCAAAGGCGCCAACATAGTCAATGTATCGATTATTGTCGCAGTCTGTGAGGTACGCTCCATTGGCCGACTGAATGAAACGTGGAGTTCCACCAACAGCAGCAAATGACCTGACAGGCGAATTGACACCCCCAGGTAAGGATTGCTGTGCTTCATTAAAGAGTTGCTGGGATCGTTGAGTGTTCACTTGTCAGTCACCTATGAGTTGTGGTATCTAGTGGAATTTGAAAGCGTTAAAAGCTAAATTAAGGGGTAACAGTATGTCATATAAAAAGTACATGTGCATCTTGTGTGGGTATATTTACGACGAGGAGTTGGGTTGCCCCGAAGATGGAATTGCTCCCGGTACTTTGTGGGAAGATGTGCCAGAAGATTGGATGTGTCCAGAGTGCGGTGCCATGAAAATAGATTTTGAACTAATTTAGGAACCAAAAAATATTTGGCCCCAAGTAAGGTTTGATAACGACAAGCAGTACAATGCTGATTAGTAAAATAGTTGGAATTTCGTTGAAAAAGCGAAAAAACCGTTCGGATTTTTGTTGCTGGTCATATTTAAATGCGCTGACATAATAACCGCATGAAATATGATACACCCACAGAAGTCCTACTAGGAATAGTTTAAGGTGCATCCAATTTAGACCGGCGTAATAGTGATGCTTGTGGAACAATAATATCGAGCCAAAAACAGTCGTGAGCACAGCTGATGGTGTGGTGATATAATAGTACAGTTTGTGTTCCATGATTTTGAATACATTGGATGTTGCTTCATTGCTGTTGCTGGCATGGTAGACGAATAGCCTGGGTAGGTAAAATAAACCAGCGAACCAGCAAACAACGGCGATGATGTGAAGAGCTAGGATAAGTTTCAAGAATTAACCTCGATGTTTTAGTTAGTAGCGTATGGATGATGCTTGAATTCGTACGTTGAATCGATAAGGTGAGGTATGGTTGTTATGGCACCAAGGAGCACGCTGCTTATTTTGGTCAATAATACTCATACTCCCATTCGTAAGGCAATTACCTTCGTTCCCCATAATAGATGACTGGCTACTGTGGTAAAACAGCCAGGCTGCCATCGATAGTATACATAGAATGGCGATGGCTAGTCGTGTATCAGAGTCTGGTTTTCTCATAAAAAGTAATTCAATTTTTTCCATATTGTTGTTATTTGAACATTTTACAATTCTTGGCTGATAGGCTCAATAATCTGTACTAGTTAATACTTCCTTAAGGCGATATGTTAGTTTGATTTATTGGTAGTGGACGTGCATAATTTGTTACCTTTTTTATCTGAAACCATAAACGATCCAGCATCAAGAGAAATGTTATGTCCAACTCATCTGAACCCATTATTCACGTCACGGATGCTGCTGCACATAAGGTCCATCAACTGGTTGTTGAAGAAGAAAATCTCAAGTTAAACCTGCGTGCATTTATTACCGGGGGTGGTTGCTCTGGATTTCAATATGGTTTCACTTTTGATGAAATAGTTAACGATGACGATACGGTTGTCGAAAAAAAGGTTACGAGTAACGATGAAGATATCTCGATGTGTTTGGTGATTGATGCATTGAGTCTTCAATACCTGAAGGGCGCTGAGATTGACTATCGCGAAAATATCGAAGGTGCGCAATTTGTGATTCGTAATCCTAATGCAAAAACCACATGCGGCTGTGGTTCTTCTTTCTCAGCGTGATCTAGCTGCAGCGTATTTTCGTCGGGTATCTGTTACCTGCATGTGCAACAAACACATCTAAGTGCAATATCGGTATCATTGGAACAGTAAATGTGTGCATGCTTTTATATCGCAAGTAGTCAGCAGAGGTAAACGTCATATCGACTGCTTTTACCTTTGAATTGGATCGAGGGTGTACTTTGGTTTATGAATGGGGCGTGTAAGTGTCGTTTGACGACCACCCGTTTGGTGGCGACTTTAAGACTCTTTGGGAGAAGTAGGTCGGCATCTAAGTCGTCACCAATCAAGTCTCGAAGTAGCCGCATGTCTTTTTTGACCAATGCGGTTTGTTTGCTTTCCGGAAACATTGGGTCGCAATAAATGACTTCGGGATACTGTTCAGCTGGTAGAGAGGCTAGGTATTTATGGGCTTCTTGATGATGTAGAGTTAATGATAAGGTTTGAAACCATGTTGCGGAGTGAGCTCTTTGAAGTCCATCACGCAATAGGGCATATAAGACAGGCGAGCGTTCCAGTAAGGTCACACTGCATCCTAAGCTTGCCAGAACAAAGCCGTCTCTCCCTAACCCTGCGGTGAGGTCAAGGATCGAGGGTTTGTACCCAGATTTCAGACCGATCGCACGACCAATCAGTTGACGTTTCCCTCCTCCGAAGCGATAGCGATGGTAATTACTACCGGATAAAAAGTCGATGCGTAGGGGTTTTTGTTTGGGGTGATCTAATGAGGTTAATTCCAGTCCTGCATGTGTGAGATTGAGGGTAAATACGTTGGCTCCCTCTGGATTAGGGTTGTAAAGTAAATTGAGTTCTTGAGCTAAGTTTTTTGCCTGATTTATCAGTTGTGTATTATGTGTCGTGATATAAGTAATGGTCATCAATGGTTGTCTATGCTTATGTGAAGTTTGCATTATAGTGAGATTGCTGATGGTTGTCTCTACATCAGGTGACAGATATGGGGTTCTCAGCTATAGTTCGAGCTTTGAAGTTGTAATACGCTAATAAGATGTGGGCTAAAGAATGCGTTGGTCAGGTAAAATTTTAGGCTTTATCATTGGTTCAATGGTGCTGCCGCCCTTAGGGATTTTTGTTGGCCTTGTTCTTGGTCACCTATACGATGTGGGGCTCTTACAGCAATGGATGTCATTACCAGGGCAAGGTGGCTCTCGAGATACGAAAACTGTATTTTTTAATGCTACCTTTGCCATATTGGGATATTTGGCAAAATCTGATGGTCGTGTTTCACAAAGAGAAATTCAAGTGGCTGAGTCCGTCATGATACGCTTTCGTCTGAATGATGGGATGCGTCGACAAGCTATTAATCAATTTCATTTGGGCAAAAGACCGGATTTCAATGTTCAATACGCTGTTGCTGAGCTCAAGCGCGCCTGTGTGTTCAATCCCTCATTGCTGCATACTTTTGTTGAAATTCAGATGCAATTAGCATTCGCTGATGGTGTTGTTCTACCTCAAAAGCGTCAGGCACTTCAGCAAGTGTTGGCAGGTCTAGGTATTTCCCCTGCTATGTTTGAGCAACTTGAGCGACAGTACACAGCCGGGCGAAATTATCAGCGTCATAGCTACGGGCCTGACCGTAATCCCGGTAAGCAGCTACAGGATGCCTATGCTTTACTCGGTGTTCAGGAAAGTGTATCAGACACCGATCTAAAAAAAGCTTATCGCAAGTTAATGAGCAAGCACCACCCTGATCGTCTAATCGCTAAAGGTGTGCCAGAAGAAATGGTTAAAGTGGCCACGCAAAAAACACAGCAAGTGAAAGCGGCCTATGAGACAATTAAAACTGCACGTGCATAACGAAAGGGGGTATACGAAATGAGGCCTTCTCGACTAATTACGGCTTCCATTTTAAATGCAGACTTTACACGATTGGGTGATGAGGTTCGCGCCGTTACTTCTGCTGGTATTGAATGGATCCATTTTGATGTCATGGATCACCATTATGTGCCCAATCTTAGTTTTGGTGCTCATGTCTGTGCATCCATGCGACAAGCGGGTATTCAGGCGCCTATCGATGTGCATTTGATGGTCACTGATCCCGAGTCATACATTGAGCCTTTTGCTAAAGCTGGTGCTCAGGTCATCACGTTTCACCCTGAGACTGTCACTGATGTTGAGTCTGTTGTGGATCGAATTCGTGATCACGGGATGCGGGCTGGATTAGCGTTTAATCCAGATCAGTCGGTTGAGATTCGTGACATGCTATTGCCTAAATTGGATATGGTATTATTGATGTCAGTGTTTCCTGGATTTGGGGGGCAATCGTTTATTGAATCTGTATATGAGAAAATTGCTCAGACTCGTCGTTGGTTGGTTGAACAAGGTAGTGGTGCTCTATTGGCTGTTGATGGTGGAATCAAGTTAGATAACATTGCACGCGTTTCTGAGGCGGGCGCGGACTTTTTAGTTGTAGGCTCAGGCTTATTTTCAGCCTCAGACTATCAAAAGCGTGTATCTGCGCTATTGGCGCATTGCCAGTAGGTTGACGATGTTACTAATGATCGATAATTATGATTCCTTTACCTACACCTTAGTGCGTTATTTTCGAGAGTTAGGTCAAGATGTTCGTGTAGTCCGCCATGATGCATTATCAGTTGATGATCTTAAAAAATGGCGTCCAGACTATGTGGTCATTTCACCAGGCCCTGGATTGCCTCATCAAGCAGGATGTCTACTTGAACTGATCTGTGCTTGCTATCAGCACGTTCCTATCTTGGGCGTCTGCTTAGGGCATCAAGCTATAGTGCAGGCATTGGGTGGTTCATTAGTGCCTGCTCGTCAGGTTGTGCATGGCAAGATGTCTCCATTATTTCATTATTCAGAGCAGCTGTTCAAGCAGTTGCCGTCGCCAATAGACGCTGCGCGATATCACTCTTGGGTGGTTGATAAGAGATCATTATCTAACCAGTGGGATATATTGGCCTGGACCGAGCGTCAAGGTTCTATTGACGAAGTCATGGCAATTGCACATCGAGAGTGGCCTTGTTTTGGTGTTCAGTTTCACCCTGAGTCTATTTTATCCAAGCACGGCTCTTCAATACTGAAGAATTTCTTATCTATCTCATCGGGTTGGGTTGATTCAGTATAAACCATTAAGTCATAGTATTTTCGGGGCGTGATGCCTAGCCTTGGAATTAAATGCTCAGTTGTTTTAGTGCTTGATGAGAAGTTGTTAGTGGCATTACTTTGTAAGGGGGCAGCAATCTGGTCTCAGCTCAGATAATGCTGTGACCTGGGAGTAAGAGAAGAGATATTGGTGATTTTTGTTTTTTATCACCAATTGGGATCGCTGATAGGACGGTGAGTTAGCTGGTTATTGTATGATTTTGTGAGACTTTTTCCATTTTTAAGGTCGTATGTTTTGAAATATGGGATGATATGTGGTTTCATACTAATGCTATTAATATCAATTAATTACTTTTGCAAAGGAGTGCTACATGTCTAATCCAATTACTACAGAGGGGCTGTCATTTGAAATGGCTAAGCGTTTGTCAGCATTGCGGTTACAAAAAGCGTGGTCTCGACAAGAGCTGGCTAAGCGTTCTGGTGTTAATGTTTATACGCTAAAGCATTTTGAGCGCACTGGACAAATTTCACTACCGCGTTTAATTGCCTTGAGTGATGCACTGGGTGTGCTGCATGAAATTGAAAAACTTTTCAAATTACGTCGTCGTATTGATGTCAATACTTGGGAAGTTGATCAAGTTGTGAACCGTCAGCGTGGTCGTAAGATGTCTGAAGAGGCGCTAGAGTTAGCTGATATCTCGTAACTTTTTATTTTAGATCATTCAAGCCACTTTGATAGAATTTTCTTGATGAAGTGGCTTTTTTTGCCTTGACCGCTTTTAATAAATCATGTGGTTGTCTTGTTTGACGCTAGACTCACTTCAGTAGTGTGGTTATTATCACAGACATTATTGTCAATGCTGTTGCATGAGGAAGATGTTTATGACTGATCTTGTTGACCCGTATAACGATGTAGAGCAACAGCCTCTCAGTGTTTTTACAGAAAAGGCATATCTAGATTACTCGATGTACGTAATACTTGATCGTGCATTGCCTAATATCGCAGATGGCTTAAAGCCTGTGCAGCGACGTATTGTCTATGCAATGTCAGAGCTGGGTTTAAAAGCTCAATCTAAATACAAGAAGTCAGCAAGAACGGTCGGTGATGTGTTGGGTAAATTTCATCCACATGGTGACTCAGCCTGTTACGAAGCCATGGTGTTAATGGCGCAGTCCTTTTCTTATCGCTATCCCTTGATAGATGGTCAGGGTAACTGGGGAAGCCCAGATGATCCGAAGTCATTTGCCGCTATGCGCTACACTGAAGCTAAAATGACCGCTTATGCCAGTACGCTGCTATCTGAATTACAGTTGGGTACGGTTGATTGGCAGGCGAATTTTGATGGTACGTTGAAAGAACCAGTATTATTGCCTGCACGATTGCCTAATGTTTTATTCAATGGCGCCTCAGGAATAGCTGTGGGGATGGCAACAGATATCCCGCCTCATAATTTAGTTGAAGTTACTCAGGCCTGTGTTCACCTACTAGATCACCCAAAAGCTTCGTTACAAGATGTGATGGAAATCGTTAAAGGGCCCGACTATCCAACCGATGCTGAGATCATTTCTAAGCCAGAAGACTTGGTGGAGCTTTATGAGACTGGGCGGGGTTCCGTCCGTTTAAGGGCGACATTTGAGAAGGAAGATGATGGTATTGTCATAACGGCGTTACCTTATCAAACTTCTCCAGCAAAAGTGATGGAGCAAATTGCAGATCAAATGCGCTCTAAAAAATTACCGACTGTGAGCGATTTACGTGATGAGTCTGACCACGAGAATCCTATTCGTTTGGTCATCCTGCCGCGTTCAAGTCGTGTTGATATCGATGCATTGATGGGGCATCTATTTGCTACTACAGACTTGGAGAGAACCTTTCGTGTCAACATGAATATGATTGGTTTAGATGGTCGTCCGCAGGTTAAAGGTCTAGTGCAGATTCTAAGCGAGTGGCTCAAGTATCGAACTCAAACAGTGACTCGTCGATTGGAGTTTCGTCTTCAGAAAATATTGGATCGTTTGCATCTGTTGGAAGGTTTTTTAATTGCCTATTTAAATATTGATGAGGTCATTCAAATTATACGGGAAGAAGATCAGCCCAAGGTAGAGTTGATGCAACGGTTTAAATTAAGTGACCGTCAAGCAGAAGCTATTTTAGAGATTAAGTTACGTCAATTAGCAAAGCTAGAAGAAGTTAAAATACAAGCTGAGCATAATGAACTAATAAAAGAAAGAGATGATATTGAGAAGCTTCTCGGTTCATCTGCTCGTTTGAAAACTCTGATTAAGAAGGAGTTGATAGCAGATAAAGAGACCTATGGTTCACCTAGACGCTCTCCAATTGTTGTTCGTTCTGAGGCGAAGATGATTAAGCAAGAGGATTTAGTCCCTGCCGAATCCGTCACTGTGGTCTTGTCTGAGAAGGGTTTCGTACGATCAGCAAAGGGCCATGAAGTTAATGGTGAGGGTTTGAATTATCGTTCTGGCGATACTTTTTTAATGCAAGCTAGAGGTAAGAGTTCACAGCAGGCTGTTTTTGTTGATTCAATAGGAAAAAGTTATGCTTTGTTGGCAAGCACATTGCCCTCTGCAAGAGGTCAGGGTGATCCTTTAACTTCAAAATTGAAACCCGATCCAGGTACCTCATTTCTTGCGGTATTTATGGGGGCTGATGAAGATCGTATATTGTTGGCCAGTGATGCGGGCTACGGGTTTGTAACTTCATTAGGGCAATTAGTGTGTAAGCAACGAAATGGTAAGGCATGTTTAAAGGTGCCCGAAGGGGCGAAAATGTTATCACCTTGTCTGGTTTCCGATATGAGCAATGATCGCGTTGCGATCGTAACTAATGAGGGGCGTTTGTTGGTATTCTCTATATCAGAATTACCCGAATTACCAAAAGGTAAGGGTAATAAAATGATTCAGATTCCATCTCAGCGAGTCAAGTCTCGTGAGGAGTATTGCGTAGGAATGGTCGTATTAAGCCAGAGTCAGACCTTGATGCTGGTTTCTGGAAAGAGAAGCTTTAACATAAAAAACAAAGATTTAGATAATTTTCTTGGGGAGAGAGGGCGTCGAGGTGCTTTGTTACCTAGGGGTTTTAGGGCGGTCGATTCAATCATTGCGGTCGAGTCATAAATAGAGCGGGTGACTAAATGCTCATTCATGCCTGGGTTACGTGATATGGTAAGGTTTACAACGTGATGTTTATGGGAGGGTGTTGTGTCTTATATTGAAAACACATTGTTGGGTAATGAAAAGGTTGTATTATTAGTTCGACCGCATTGGGTAGTCTTTTTGACCCCAATTGTTTCCACAATATTTATTATTTTTTTCTTCTCTCTATTCTTGAGTGGGTTTCGTTACAACTTTCCAGTTTATGGTTTTTCATTGGTGTCGTGGGCGGCGATGATTGCTACATTATATGTCTTGTATTCAGTGGTATCGGCATTAATTACCTTTTATTTTTCAGAATATGGGGTGACTAACCGTCGTGTCTTAATGAAAGTGGGTATGATTCAAAGGAACTCTTTGGAAGTCTTTTTGGGGAAGATAGAGGCTATTCATGTGGATCAGTCTATTCTTGCGCGGTTTTTGGGTTACGGGACATTGGTGGTTATTGGTACAGGCGGAAGCCGAGACTATTTCCGTTGGGTTTCGGACCCATTGAACTTTCGCTATGTTGTTCAGCAGCAAATAGATAGGGATTCTGGAAAAGTGTAGTTTAATTATGTGAGATAAGTACAGGGAGGTGTTTATCATGGGGTTAATTAACTCAAAAGGTTTAGAGGTAGGGCAGGATTTCTTTCAATATACGGTTGAAGTAATGCGCTCTCAAAATGTGGTTAAAGCTTTTGATCGACTTCAGCGATCTCGGCTAAATTCGAATCTTATGTGTTTTTTAATTTGGTACGCGCACCGTGCGTATGGTCGTATTAAAAGAAAACAGTTTTCAAAATTAACGCAAGTCGTTTTTGCTTGGAATGAGGAAGTTGTTGAAGAGTTGAGTCGCCTGCAATCAATGATTGCTTTACACCAGAATGAAAAAATGAGCACGATAAGGTCTTGGCTTCATGATGAAGTCGATATTGCTCATCAAATGGAGCGCTGTTTGTTGCTTGAGGCTGTGCCCGTTTTGCAAGAGCTGCGAAAGACCCCTCAACAAGCTATAGCAGACGCGTGTTATAACCTGGCAAACTATTCTAAGTGTGCCAAAATTATTCTTTCTGATGTGGGTTTTAACGATTGCGTTGTCATACTCAGTGAGACCTTTAAGGATTTCACAGGGCCTATGATTATCAGGGAGCTGAATGGCTCCCTTCAGAAAGCAAGGGTTCATTGGGGTGATGCTAGCGTTTCACAGTTGTCTTTATAGTTTTTTGTTTTGAGGCTCCTGTGAGATTGGATGCAATTGATGATTGCTTTTTTGAGAGCTATTGCATAGAATCACTTTTCCATTTTGGTGATTATAATTACCTTTCTATCGTCCAAGTGGATATGAATAATTTGCTGGCGTAGCTCAGTTGGTAGAGCAGCTGATTTGTAATCAGCCGGTCGTCCGTTCGAATCGGATCGCCAGCTATCCATTTAGTGTCATTGTCCGCTCCATTTGTCTGCTATTCTTTCAACTGGGATGTGGTTTTATGAAAGCAATCCATTGGCTTCCGATCGATGTAAATTTTTCTCTCAGTTCGTGCGATCTCCACGTTTGGAGAATTGATCTGTTGGACACTCTCTCGCTTCAGAGGAGGAGTGTATTGTCCGCTGAGGAGCAGTCTTGCCTCCAATCCTTTAAGTTTAGTAAAGATCGTCAGGCCTATGGGGTTTCACACATTGCCTTGCGCGAGATTTTGGCTGCATACCTGTCTGTCTGTCCTTCAAGCTTAATATTTAAAAAGTTAGAGCATGGGAAGCCTGTGCTAGAGGGGTATCATTTGGCATTTAACTTAACGCATTCTGATGGGGTTGCCTTAATTGCTGTGGGTGGTAGTGACGTTAGTCGTGTTGGAATTGATATTGAGCCCATGGGGCGATCAGTGGATGCATTAAATTTAGCCAAGCGATTTTTTTCAAAAAAGGAATTCGAGGCATTGAGGGACACTGGCATGGTTAATCCTCAGGCTGAGTTTATGAAGCTTTGGGTATTGAAAGAAGCCTACATGAAGGCCGTTGGGTGTGGTTTATCGGGAGGAATGGATGAATCTCATATTCAATTAGACGGTGATCGGCCGACTTTAGTCTCTTGTCACGGTCGCTGGGGGGATGCAAGTCTATGGATGATGAGATTATTACAAGTTCAGGTGGGGTATATTGCCGGTTTAGCTGTTCCGCATGACACAGATTTTATTAAATATTTTGATTACCCTTCTGCTGGAGTTGTAGGCTGAATTGGTATATGATCCATTTCGCCAAGTCAGGCTTGTGTTTTTGAGGATTAGGTTGACAAACCCATGATGCATGAGCACAATAGACCGCTTATTTTTGGGAGGGGTTCCCGAGTGGCCAAAGGGATCAGACTGTAAATCTGACGGCTCCGCCTTCGGAGGTTCGAATCCTCCCCCCTCCA
>DCQA01000031.1:0-670 GCA_002323325.1 Coxiellaceae bacterium UBA1530
TTTTAGTGCCACCAGAGACGATATCATATCCTCTTTCCACTAGAGTGGCTGCGATATTTTGTGCATTAGCAATCACTTGTGCTTGATACTCCTTAAAAGAAGGACAAAGAGCTTCTTTAAACGCATAGGCTTTAGCAGCAATCATCTGCATGAGGGGCCCGCCCTGAGTACCAGGAAATACCGCTGACTGTAGCTTTTTCTCAAGATCAGGATTGGCTTTTGCCATGATGACGCCGCCACGTGGCCCACGAAGAGACTTATGAGTTGTTGATGTTGTGACATCGGCGATACCCACTGGGGATGGGTACAGACCAACAGCAATCAAGCCTGCTACATGCGCAATATCAGACAGCATGTAAGCTCCCACCGAGTCGGCAATATCACGAAATCGCTGCCAATCCAGATACTGAGAGAATGCAGAGAATCCGGTGACTAATAGCTTGGGTCGATGCTCATGTGCCAGTCGCTCAACTTGATCGTAGTCGATATCACCTTCACTATTGAGCCCGTATGTCACTCCGTTGTAAATGCGACCAGAAAAATTGACCGATGCCCCGTGTGTAAGATGCCCACCATCCGATAAAGACATCCCGAGAATGGTATCGCCAGGCTCTATCATAGCCAGCATTGCTGCGGAATTAGCCTGAGATCCTGAGTGTGGCTGAACATT
>DCQA01000031.1:993-4155 GCA_002323325.1 Coxiellaceae bacterium UBA1530
ACATTAGCGAAGTCCGCGCCAAACAACGTTTTCGCGCGCTCGATAGCAAGCACTTCGGCTTTGTCTACATGTTCGCAGCCACCATAGTAACGCTTGCCGGGATAACCCTCTGCGTATTTATTTGTCAGCACAGATCCCATTAACTGCATAACACCTAAGCTCGCATAATTCTCAGAGGCTATTAGCTCTAGGTGCTCCTCTTGGCGGACTTGTTCATTGACTATAGCGTCAAATAGTTGAGGGTCTAACGATTTAATCTTTGAAGGCTCTGCAAAGCTCATGATTCACTCTCCTGGTATCATTGCAAGCCGCATTCTACCTAGAAGTGATAACAAGGGCAAAGGCTTTACTCACTATTCATAAGCGACCGACATTAACTGATTGTTGATCTATGTCAAAACAATCCTCGCTTGTGAGGATATAGTAGCGATGTTGGTTGAATACAAACACAGACCTGCAACATGGATGCGGGATCAACGAAAAATACTGTTACCCTCCCTCGAGTATTTTTCACCATCACAACCAAGGAAGGAATGTGTACAGTGCTCCTCATTTGATCATGGGGAGCATCACTGTGCTACAAACCGAGCTCGAGCTACATATAGCTCGATGAATCTCAAGTCACTGTTTTTCCTATACTATAATTACAGCAAATCAACACAATAAATTCCATTTGAAACGAGATATCGTCTAACAGACCTGAGGGCATCATTCGATACCGCCATCATTGAGTCTGGATTTTGACTAAAATAATCAACTACACCACGCAATTATCACCAATCATTGACAGAACCTTGGAAGGCACCTAGGATCAGCATCCTAAGAAACCAACGCGTCAGAACGGTTCATTTCGAATGACTCTGCTTGCAAAAAAATACGGAGTTAACTTCATGAGAAAAACCCTCATCATCACAACACTACTGACTGCCTTGAGTTTTGGCACTTCGAGTTTAGCGGATATTATCTATCACACACAACTGCGTGAAAGCTTTCACACGGGCATGCCGGCAACGGGCAGTGATGCCTGTGCCATTGTTGATAGCGAGGCGAAATGTGTCCACCAACCTTGTCATCACCATTTCAAAATGTGTATACCGGTTCTTAATACTCTCAGCCATCAATCTTTGACAGTTTATGATGGCAAAACATTTACGCTCCAACCTGGATCCTGGATGGCATTCTATTCTGACGATTACTACATCCTTCCTGTTAAGGTATCCAACAGTGACGGAGAGAATATCTTCAATCCCAATAGCGAGGGCTACATGACTCTCAGTTTAGAGTGTACCTCAGATCACTGCGACGATTGGCACTAAAAAGCGAAGTACTGCCAAGAAGGAATGTTGCAGTGAGAGACTTAGCTGATTAACTGATTAATTACGTCAGATAAATTTGACGCTGCGATCACCTCAAGTCCTTTTGGTAATGTTTTTGGGCAATTGGCTTTAGGCATAATGGCACGCTTAAAGCCATGCTTGATAGCCTCTTTCAAGCGCTCCGAACCACTGGGCACTGGCCGTATTTCACCGGCAAGGCCAATTTCTCCAAACACCACCAACTCACTCGGTAGTGGCTTATTTCGTAAACTTGATAATACCGATAGGACTAATGCTAAATCAGCGGCTGTCTCCATGACACGTAAACCGCCCACAACGTTAAGAAAGACATCCTGATCATGAGTGGCCACGCCCCCATGACGATGCAACACAGCTAACAACATCGCTAGACGATTTTGCTCAAGACCCACTGTCACACGTCTTGGATTACCCAAATGACTTTCGTCCACCAGAGCTTGCACTTCAACCAATAACGGTCGACTGCCCTCCCACGTCACCATGACAGAGCTGCCAGGTTTATTCGCATCATATTCTGATAGGAAGATCGCAGAAGGATTATTCACTGGCTTTAACCCTTGCTCGGTCATAGCGAATAAACCAATTTCATTGACAGCACCAAAGCGATTTTTCACAGCACGAACCACGCGATAACGACTGTCATTGCGCCCTTCAAAATACAACACTGCATCGACCATATGCTCAAGCACACGTGGACCTGCGATCGCCCCCTCTTTAGTCACATGACCGACCAACAACAATGCTGTACCGGTTTGTTTGGCAAAACGCACGAGACGTGCTGCACTCTCTCGCAATTGACTGACTGAGCCGGGTGCTGAAGTGACCGCTTCTGTAAACACGGTTTGAATGGAATCCACCACCAACACTTTTGGCTTAAGTCGTTGCGCTTGTGCAATGATGGTTTCAACTTGAGTTTCTGCCAGCAATTGCAAATCACAAGTTGACGCACCCAGTCGATGAGCACGCATAGCGAGTTGCTGCAAAGACTCTTCACCGGTGACATATAAGGCAGATAAGCCAGTGGACAACTGACACATCATTTGCAATAACAAGGTTGATTTTCCAACACCTGGATCACCCCCAATCAAGACAACGGAGTCAGCCACTAAACCACCGCCCAGTGCATGATCAAACTCTGCAATGCCTGTTGATAAACGTTGATTATCTGTAAAGGCAACCTCGGATAACGGCGTAATTTGAGGAGCCACACCGGCATAACCACCCGCACGTTGGTCACGCTTTGTCGATGAACCGGAAGTTTCTTGAAGACTATTCCAAGCACCACAATCGGTGCACTGACCCTGCCATTGTGGGTAGGTGCTCCCACACTGTTGACACTGGAAGCTGACCTTTGCTTTGACCATGCGAGTATATCCTTATCTAGAAATGAATTTTGATTTAAAGCTTGCGCAATAATGCTGCCATTGATTTCGCAAAATAGGTGATGATCATATCAGCTCCAGCTCGCTTCATCGACAACAAGCTTTCTTGCATCATAGCCATTTCGTTAATACAGCCTTTTTCAGCAGCAGCCTTGATCATGGCAAATTCACCACTGACTTGATATACCGCTAAGGGCACACCAGGAAACCGCTCTCGCAAACGATGCACCATGTCTAAATACAATCCACCAGGCTTGACCATTAGGCAATCAGCCCCCTCATTCACATCTTGCTGGGCCTCCCTAATGCCAATACTGGCGTTGGCTGGATTCATTTGATACCCACGACGATCGCCATGTTGCGGCGCACCTTCTGCCGCCTCACGAAAAGGTTCGTATAAACTAGAGGCATATTTTACCGCATAA
>DCQA01000031.1:4464-4940 GCA_002323325.1 Coxiellaceae bacterium UBA1530
AGAGGCATATTTTACCGCATAACTCATGATCGGTAGATGTGAAAAACCAAACTGATCTAATCCTTTACGGATGGCTGCCACCATACCATCCATCATGCCACTAGGAGCTATGACATCAGCACCCGCTTTAGCGTGACTCACTGCTTGCTCAGCTAATAAAACTAAGGTGGCATCGTTGTTCACAGTATCAGATTGATCAGAAGACAAGACGCCGCAATGACCATGATCGGTGTATTCACAAAAGCACAGATCTGTAATAACTAAAAGATCGGGGGCCAATTGCTTAATACGCTTTACAGCTTGCTGAACCACACCATCATCTAAAAGTGCCGAACTACCACACGCGTCTTTATAAGCAGGCACACCAAATAACATCACAGCCGGAATACCAAGCTCAATGACCTGTAAAATTTCTTCATCCAGTCTCTCAACAGGCCACTGCGCATGACCTGGCATAGCCTCAATCGGTTGTGGCT
>DCQA01000031.1:5244-32935 GCA_002323325.1 Coxiellaceae bacterium UBA1530
GGCATAGCCTCAATCGGTTGTGGCTCGGTAATCTCTGCTTTAACAAAAATGGGTAAGACTAAATCACTGATTGAGACACGATGCTCTTGCACCATATCACGCAACGTGGCGTGATGCCGTAAGCGGCGCAAGCGTTGGGCTGGGGGATCAATAGTAAATGACATAGTAATTATCTCGCTATAAAAAAAATCCCCACATGAGGTGGGGATTTCCGTATCCATTAAATCCAGAACAACAATTAACTCACCATTTTCCAAGAACCGTCAGCTTGACGACAGGCTTTACCATAGGCATTTTGCCATTGGCCGTCTACTTTAACGCTAGTGGTGTACTCACGACAATATTGATTACTGGCTGTTTTGTATTGTTTGGTTGGCGTCACTTTATAAGTAATAGCAGTCTGTTGATTAGTCCACTGCGCTTGACTGCCTACGGGTGTCGTTGTAATGGCACTTTCCATGTTCTTTTTATCTTGTTCATCCATGCGCTTACCTACCTGGTTACCAATAGCACCACCTACCAGTGCCCCAGCAAGGGCTCCAGCCCATTTGTCATCACCGCCGGTCAAAGCACCACCCAGTAAACCACCTAAAGCAGCACCTGTCATCGTAGCACCTCCAGTATTATTCCCTGGCGTACAACCTGACATAGTGGCAGCTGCGAAAAAAGCAGCACATGTGTAAGTGATTAACTGTTTCATACTGATCCCCTTTATAAAAAAATTTTATCCATACCAAACGGATTAATGTGCCTATATTACACACTCTTGATTAGGCCTGCAAACCACTTAGGACATCAAAAAAAAGAGAGAGACTCAAACACCTGAAACTTGCTTAATCGATCTTAAGTCGTTAGTTTAGTTCGTCTTATTTGCATCCTGATAGTCGCCTCTATGATAGAACTTTCCTTACTTCCATTCATACTTTTCATCGTTGTGATCATAAGCTCTCTCTCTGAGCGCATTAACATTCCCTACCCTTTGCTATTAGTCATCGCTGGCCTAGTGGTTGGATTTATACCGGGGATATCGATGTGGCACCCTCCACCAGAAGCTATCCTGAGTATCTTTCTACCACCTATTTTGTTTTCTGCTGCTCGCCTGACTGCCTGGAGAGATATTCAAGATCACCTTTTTCGAACTATTGGTTCGTTATCTATTCTACTGGTTATTTTTAGTATGAGCCTGAGTGCAGTCATCATCAATTATTTTCTTCCTGACATGAACTTAGCAGCGGCCCTTGCCTTGGGTGCTATTATCGCACCCACCGACACAGTTGCTGCTTGTAGCATAATGCAACGTATGCAAGTTAAACAAAGAATCATAAGGACAGTCGAGATAGAAAGTTTATTCAATGACGCTATGGGAATTGTTCTTTTTAAAGTCGCACTGTTTTATGTGTTCTTCGGTTCAATACACAGTGCAATGATCAATACGCACCCTCTATGGATCAGCATGGCTGGCATTGGAACAGGTGTCACATTCGCATACTTCAGCAGCATCATTGTCCAATATTTTCTCCGTGATGTAACCAGTGAACTACCTATTATCATGAACCTAGTGTTAGCCTATGTTTCGTATCTCTTTGCCGATGAGATTGGTGCCTCAGGAGTGCTCGCGGTCGTTAGTGCGGGACTCTTTTATCGCAGAACCGAGAAATCATTCTCAGCACAAACACGATTAATGGCAACCAGCGTCTGGGAAACGCTGCTATTCTTCCTCAACGGACTGATCTTTATTGCCATAGGTATTCAGTTTCCAACTTCACTTAACGCAGTCAACGATATCCCCCATACCACATTATTCTTCGCGAGCGCACTCACTATAACCACTTTACTATTCCTGCGCTTTATATGGATATTATGTGTCAGCGCTATTCGTCAACGCTGGTTATCTTATAAACATCCCTCCAAGAAAACGCCCAAGCTAATGCAATCTGTTGTTATTATTTCATGGTCAGGAATGCGTGGTCTGGTCTCTTTAGCCCTTGCGTTATCTTTGCCCTATACTCTGCCTGACAACACTGCTTTTCCCTACAGAGACTTGTTAATATTCCTGACGTTTACTACCATTCTCTTCACATTAATTGTACAAGGCTTATCACTACCCTGGGTAATTAAACGTCTCAAGGGTAATAAAAGTGACGCCCAGGAAACTGAACGTATTGCAGCTATCTATAACATGCTGACTAAAAAAGCCATTCAGCGTATGCAACAACAGTGGGAATTGAAAGAATCCTCTTCAATCCCAGCAAAAGATATGGTCAAACACTACTATGCCAATCGTGAATCGCAGATCGCAACCAAGACTCAAGAGGAACATACAACCCGAATAACAGACATCATCAGAGAAGCTAGAGACTTACTAGGTAACATTCTTGAGTATGAAAGAACCTTACTACGCAAACTAAGAAATCGAGGCGATATCTCTGAGGAAATTTACTTTAAATTACTACAAAAAATCGATCGAGATGAAGTGGGCTTTGAGTCGTACCACTAGTTGAAAAAATATCGATTTTAATAATGAGATGAAAAGCGACAAGGCCATGCTTTATTGAAAAAGATATTATACGGCTGTTGAGTACGTTGCAGTTCTCTTATTAAAAAGGGGACTATCGAAATCGTTACTGACCGTCATAAGAAAAGTAAATTTTGATTGATATTAAAACAACTTAATGAAGACTTTTGGTTAATTTATAAAACTAAAATAATTAGCAAAAAAACCTTCAGTATTTTTAATATTAAGAAATCAGTTTTATGAGTTGTTTTGTAACCGTCACGGCATCTTTATGCATGTCGACATGCTACCGTATTTGCCGAACGTGCGCTTGCTTACTTCCGCCAGCTCACCACTGGGCCTCTCTGAGAGATACAAGCATCAAGATCCGACCTAGCTTTCGTGTCTGCCCATCTCTCTGAGTCGTGGCAGTAGCGGACACAGGAGGCATTGTAAGCACCTCCCACTCTAGTCGATGTAATCATGTACAATTTAATTTTAGAACAGAAAATGCCATCACTTCACATCTGATAGAGGTTAAGTTATCAAAGCCCTTTGTACTAAGAAGGCTGCTTTGCTCTGGCCGCTTTCATGGCAAGATCTGACTAATTCTAGCCATTGATGAATCAATTTGCTTTTTGCCATATCTTACTCCTCGAATACTCAGAACCAGAGTATGGCTAAATTAAATTATTTAGCTAGGGTGAAGTTGCTGGGACGGGCACGTTGTTTTGATCTATTTCAGACGATTTTGCTGGAATCACAACATCAAAGCCTATAGTTGATAATTTTTGTTGAATCGAAGTAATAGCCTCACTTGAGATAGATCCCTGATTTTCCGATGATGCATAGCTATGGTGGCCCGCTTGGATGACCACAACAAGCAATAAACAAAAATACTTACCCATGACACACCCTACTTACAAATTACACTCTCACATTATAGTATAAAAAAAAATAAATACCGCACGCTGTCTAACTCCTTTGACGGTCATCATAAAAACGGTATAGCCAGAGCTAGGCCTGATGGCAACTCGTCGTAAATATGATAGGATGCGAACTTCATTTAACGAGACTGAGCACAAAGGAATTTAACATGCGAGCTTTATCGTGCAAACACACACTTCGAACATTCATCAGCTGCACACTCTTGGTGTGCTGCTTATCCAGCCTCATTGCAGCGCCGGCTGTTCCCGTCGCCGATGTTAATTTAGCCCAAAAAGCACCGGCCGCATTAATACCCTCAGCACCGAATATCGATGCATCAGCCTACATCCTGATGGATGCCGATTCTGGGAAAATATTAGCCAGCAAGAATGCTGATAAGACTCTACCCCCTGCAAGTCTCACTAAACTAATGACTTCATATGTCATCTCTGAAGCAATCAAGCAAGGGCAAATTCATTTAGACGACAAAGTGCGCATTAGTAAAACAGCATGGCAACGAGGAGGCTCTCGCATGTTTGTAGAAGCAGGCTCTCAAGTCTCTGTTGAAGACCTGGTTCACGGCATCATTGTCGCTTCAGGAAACGATGCTTGTGTCGCGATGGCTGAATACATTGCAGGTTCTGAGAAAGGTTTTGCAGAGCTGATGAATCAAACTGCAGAACGATTAGGCATGACCGAGACACATTTTGTTGACGCCACAGGTCTTCCTGACCCAAAACATCACTCAACACCTCATGATCTAGCTATTCTATCCCAAGCGTTAATCAATGATTTCCCTGAAGATTATGCGTGGTATGGTCAAAAATGGATCAAATACAATGATATTCGCCAACCTAATCGCAATCGCTTACTGTGGCGTGATCCGACTGTAGATGGTCTTAAAACTGGCCATACCAAAGCCGCAGGGTATTGCCTCATTAGCTCCGCAAAACGAAACGACATGAGACTCATTTCAGTGGTCATGGGCGCCCCCTCTGATGCTGCCAGAAGTGACGACTCTCAAGCCCTTCTGAACTGGGGGTTTCGTTTCTACGAAACGCATAAACTTTACACGCAGAACACACCTGTTACGAGCAGTCGAGTTTGGCTAGGCGAAAATAAGATGGTTAACTTTGGTATTAGTCAGTCACTTGCTGTCACTATTCCAAAAGGGATGTACCCACATCTCAAAGTGGATGTTGATCTACCAACAACCCTAAAGGCCCCCATACAGGCTGGTCATACCTACGGTAAAATCAAAGTGTCGCTAAACGACGATACCATTTCAACCACCCCACTCATTGCGCAAAGCAGCGATCCTGAAGCTGGCTTTTGGTCTCGATTTACTGACCACATCGCTATGACTTGGCATGGCTGGTTTAGCTGAGCAGATAACCATGGATACTGTCTACTTCAATAAAGCCTTCGTTGCTCATGATAAAGCCACGGTGTCGATTAAAGACCGTGGCTTTCTTTACAGCGATAGTATTTACGAAACATTGCCCATTGAAAACGCAAGATGCTTATCACTCAATGATCGTTTGGACCGCTTGAACGATAATCTCAAACAACTCAGCATCCAACCTCCGCATTCGCACCAAGAATGGCACCAAATTCTGACAGAATTAATCGAGAAGAATAGAGCTGAATCGGGACGTTACTACATCTACGTCCATATCACTCGAGGCGTATCACCTATTCGACAACTCCATATTCCTGAATCTATTCAGCCTACTGTACTTGCCTTCATGGGAAAGATCCCGACCACACAAACTGAAGTATACCAAAAAGGTTTTAAAGTAATCACCGTCGAAGATAACCGAAGACGTGACTGTTTTATAAAATCAACTGGTCTACTGCCCAACATCATGGCGTTTGATCAGGCTCAACAAAAATCCGTTGATGATATTATCTATCAGCATCAAGGCTATGTGCTTGAGAGCTCCAGCAGCAACCTGTTTATTGTAGAAAAAGATCGCCTCATTACGCCTCCTGCCAACTACCAAATTATCAACGGTATTACACGTCAAACTGTCATTGAGCTCGCCAAGTTGCTTGAAGTTGACTGCGAAGAGCGATTGGTTAGTTTAGATGAACTGCGCAATGCTGATGAAATTTGGTTAACCGCATCTAACAAAGATATTGTTCCCGTTATAGAACTCAATAGTCAGCGTATAGGTAATGGCAAAGCTGGGCCCATGTGGCATCGGTTTGACCAAGCCCTGACTGACTACAAACTCTATAGCAGCATACTATTAACCGCAACAGATAACGGAGATCAACCTATGACAGATCATCATGAGAGCTCATCGCCATTAGAATTTCCTTGTGAATTTTTTGTTAAGATCATCATGAAAAATAGCGATGATTGTGAAGAAAAAGTCACAGCCATTATTCAACGACATTTTGATGCGTTTAATGCTGATGAACTGAGCTTACGCCCTAGCAAAAATGATAACTACCTAGCATTGACCGCTAAACTACAAGTTCCCGAAAAAGCGCCCTTAGACGCGTTATATAAAGATTTAAGTGACGAACCCGAAGTGCTGATGGCTCTCTAGGGTCAGTGTTGTTCAGGAATACCCAGGCTCACAGCTTCGTTTTTGACAGTGAGCGCGATAACTGATCCTCTAAGGTGCTGAAACCTTGGTCTTTATCGAGTTTAGAGTATGACCGACACCAGGCAAAATGCTTGGAAGAGAGCGAAATATACTAGGATTGTTTAAGGACGACCGATCATCGTTTAGTGAAGCGAGATGCTGATCTTTTAAGATGCTTAAGGTCTTTTTCACATTTTCATCGCTCGGAAAACTTTCAGACACTTGATCAACAGTTTTTTCTATCAGTGTCCTATTTTTTGACTCAATGGCTTTTGACAGTGCTTGCAACTGCGCATGTGAACATGAGACATATAATTTATTTAAAATCGCTTGCTGATTTTCTTTGAGTTTATTAGATTCTTGAGGAGTATCGTTATTTGCACCGAGAATGGCCATGCAAAAACGGCACCTTTCAGAACGCTGATTATTTAGGGAACTCATTATAAAATCTGGAAGACCAAGTGGCACGTAGTTTTGTCTTAGGTTATTACCAGGCAATGCTTGATTAAAAAATGATTTAAAACCTCCACTATCAATCTGCTCTAATTGCCGCTTGTCATCTTCACTGATATTTAATAATAGCGCGTCAAGTCCATAGAAATGTAGTGTATTTATCCTATCGTTTCTGGCGGTATCAGGTGCCTCATTGTTGTATTTATGTGGCGCTTTTACACGCTTATTACAGTTAGTGTCACGTTTGTACCTAGCCATCTCGTTAGTGTTGACGATTTTAGAACCTTGGTAGGCAGAATACAGGCAACATGCCCCTGCAACACCCAGCAATCCCCATCCTATGGGGTTACTAACTAAAAAACTGGTAGCCACTAATAATGAGGTATATTGTACTGTAAGTAGCACGCTTGCCATGACTAAAGCCGACGAGAAAGTACCGGCTACTGCGATTTTTTCCTTTTTGCCTAGCGATGAAGAACCTAGCATGATAATTGCAGGCACTATAGTTAAACCCGCTGCTCCCATTCCAAATGCTCCGGCAATAGGCAGCCACTGCGATTTCTGGGTTAACTTTGCATGCCCAAAGCCATCACGTTGCGCAATGACCTCTTGTGAGCACTGAAAGTTCTTTGCATAGCGCTCATGAGCCTTATGTACTACAGCTAAGCTTGAGCTTCCTGATGTTATGAAGCTCTTCATTTTCTCTGCATAGTCTGCGCCTATTGTACGACGGGCGCTTTTGTCAGACATCTCTGCATTGATTCGGGACTGCGTGATTAAGCCACTCAAGTGGTCGTCGAAATAGGTATCATAAACAATATCTTGTAAGACAAATGCTGATGCTGACTTATGCATTGCACCTTGATCTAAAGTAGCTTCGTCATTAAAAGCTAACTCACGACAGGCTCTGACATCAATTTCAGCCTCAGAATATCGATCCATTGCGCTCTTACAGCCGCCAGCAACTATGGATTGTAGGGTTTCAGACCACACCGAGCTCAGCCAGGTATTTTCCGGCTTTAGGTAGGCATTTCCGTCCAATGATAATAATTTAGCAAGTGCGTGTGCTTGACGCTGCACTGAATCTAAAACAGTACCAACTTCAACAGAATGATTAATACTTACGGTTAAGTCTTTTCGGATGCCAGATAATGTAGCAATTTGATCATTAAGCGTTGCTTTACCCTGTAGATAACCCTGGTAAGCAACTTGAGCTTTTTTATATTCATTCTTAATGAACCCTGAATTTACACCATCGATAAAAAAGCCCTTCTTTGAAACTTCATAAAGAGTAGCTATCATCGCAAGTTCATTGTGCAACCGTGCTCGGCGAGCTAATTCAGAGCCTCTACCATTATCTGTCTGACTCAAATCCTCACCCTGTTGGTTCACATTAAGTTGCATAAAGTGACGAAGCCTGATGAGATCTGGATTCTCATCGGTTGATTCTAAAAGATCTCTATTGATCGCCTCTACCGCTCCTATCTCCAACCTTGCTGTTTCAGTTTGGTGATTACTCGCTTCATCGATTTTATAGGCACCATCTCTAAAAACGTGGGCTCTATCGTCAATCGACGTTAAACGATGACAAAAAATCTCGTAGTCCTCGCCATCAACTCTATCCAACTTGTCAAATGCTGCTTCCAATCGAGAGCGAGCCTTAACATCGGTACTATTAGATCCTTTTCCCTTTACCACGGAAGGAAGCCGCATTGTATAGGTAATATAGTTTTCGCGACCCTCTCGGTGATAGACACCCGTAGAGATAGAGGTTGGATCTGATTCATCAAGGGATTTTTGATGAGAATTATGCGTTGCCGGCGTGGTTGTTTCGCTATACCCGTATGCACTCATAATCGTATGCGTACGTGACTCTGCAGGAGATGTTTTCTTTTCCCAATCTGATTTCTGAATTATTCTCACATCAGCTGCATTTAACTCATTCTGTTGATTCCAAAAATGCACACGATCGCGGATTAAAGGAAGCATTTTTTTGCGGTATCCCTCGACATACTGAAGGTATTTTTTACTGAATTCTGATGGATCTGAATGATCACTTGAGATTCCTTCCAGATCATCCTTGTGATGCTCTAAAAACGCATCCATTACAGCGTTTCCCAGTGGCACAATCACCTCGTTAAAAAAACGACGTTGTAATGCGATCTTATTAAGACTAGATTGAGAAATTTCAAGTTGCTTTTCAAGAGCATAAGAAAAAAGGTTATCAGCATACGCCTTAACATCGTCTGTCAAACGAGGAATAGCTTCCTGCAGGTGATGCTGATGAACAAATGCATTCAACTGGTCTTTTAACCTCTCTGAGGAAACTGGCTGAAGACTACCGCCGGACAATGACTCTGTTAACCCCGGACTCGAAGTGCTATGTTCACTCATAAAGATCCACCTTTAATCTCGGTCGAATGCAGGTCCGCAGTCGATTCACAGTATAACCACCTTTTCTCTGATGCTAGCATGTTAAGATTAAGAATATATTAAAAAAAAGGCATAATTACAGTGTGTGATCACAGTTATTTGAACTCATGGGGTATTACCGCCCATTTAAAACGTGCTTTCATGACATAAACTGCGTGACACGCTCATCCCTCAATCATATGGATCTAACCTATTAATTATATTACATTATTGATTGTTCATTGACGCATAGATAGTATTAGAACAGCTGCATAAGCATTCACCTTTGATTAGGAATAGCCCATCATGATCCTGCGCCATCTCAATGAGACCCTCCTGTACGCAATCATTGCGATTGGATGTTTTGCTACCATGTATTTATTCAATACCTTGCTATCGAATCATCTATCACCGGCATTTTATGGGGATATTGCATTTTCGATGAAAGTGTTTTATTTGTTGGCCATCATCGTTCAAATGGGAAAACCTAAACTGGTTTTAAAATTAGTGCCTGTTTTTCATCAAAAACGCCACCTGAGTGAAATTCATTTGTTACAGTGGTGTGGCTTTTCTCTACTCATTAACATTATTGTCTATCTCATCATAACGGCTCTGATTTTTTTGAGTGTCTATGTATTTCACTCACCCAATCTTCATATTTCAAAAGAAGTTCACATTATCATTTGGTTTCTGCCCATCATATCTGTGTATAGCTTTCTTGGCTTAATTCTCAATGCCTATCAAGCTTATGGATTTGGCTTAGTAGAAGCATTTACAAATAAAATGGCACCATGGCTATGTCTTAATATCTTACTCCTAGGTACGCTTCTCTTAGTTGATCAACTCAAACCCATTCACGTCGTGTTCATTTATTCTTGCACTTACCTCATTCTCTTTTTTACGACTGCCGTTTTTTTAAAACGATCAACTGGCAATCATGCATTTTTTCAATTTTTAGATAAAACCTACCTCTCTGAAAGTAAACAAACTCTGGTACGATGGAAAAAAGATGGTATCGGGTTTCTTGGAAATAGCGCTATCAGCACAGCACTTAGATGTGTTGCACTGGTGGTCATGGAAACTGGTTCACACTTACCTGGCTCGAAACTGGATGAAAACTCGGTGGGATTTTTTGCAGCGATTCAAACCATCGGTGCCGCGGGCATACTACTCTCCCAGGTATCTTACACCTCTTTTCAAGCAAAACTAGCCACCTACCTCGCTTCGGAAAAAATGCAGGAAACCGCTAATCGAGAGAACTGGAAAATCACTCGAATCAATATTCTAGTTTCCATCGCATACATCACTTTTATTATCTGTTTTGGTAAACAAATCCTTGGCGTCTTTGGTGAAAGTTTTCGAACAGTATATCCTGAGTTAATTATTACGAGCTTCTCTACGTTTTTTTACACGGTAAGCAGTATATCTCCAAGCTACCTTAATTTCACAAACAACATTGGATTATGTAACCGGATACAAGTGTGCTCTCTACTGACTTACGTAATAGTGGGATACACGCTGGGGTATTTCTATGGTATCACTGGTGTTTGCATAGCATCACTGTGCTGCTGGGCATTTAGAGCCACGGCACTGCATATCATCGCCAGAAAACTCACAGGCCATCACCCACTGGGGGCATTTTAGCCGATTTATGAACTGGATTTCGCATCAAGTGCCTTGAAATTATCGTGACAACCTTGGACAATATTGTATATTTCCATACCGGTACCCGTACATGACAAGCCGCTTAATCGTTCGACATCTGGATCAACAGCCATACCAGAACACCTGGGATCAGATGAAATCGTTTAACGAACAACGTGACAAGAATACCCCCGATGAGCTGTGGATCTTAGAACATGACGCCGTCTACACTCAAGGTCTAGCTGGTAAACCGGAACACATTCTTCGCACTTGCGAGATACCGATAGTACAAACTGATCGTGGAGGACAAGTGACCTACCACGGCCCTGGTCAACTGATGCTCTACACACTCTTTGATATCAAACGGTTAGGTATCGGCCCCAGGCGATTAGTCTCTCAGTTAGAGCAAAGCCTCATTGATTACCTCAGCACACTCGGAATCAATGCCCAAGGAGACCCACAAGCACCTGGTGTATACGTTCACGATGCCAAGATTGCCTCGATCGGGCTGCGTATACGTCGAGGTTGTAGCTATCATGGTTTAGCATTGAATGTCTCACTGGACACATCACCCTTTCAGGCAATTAATCCCTGCGGCTTCAAAGGTCTAGCCATCACACAAATAGCAGCGTACACTCCAACCACCACAGTGAATGAAGTCAAAACCAAGGTCGTCCCCCACATACTCAATCACTTTGGCTATAGCGAACACACTTTATATCAGAATCGACTAAGGCAACATCAAGATGACCAATACAACGCCCTATGATCCCACCAAAAAAGCGCTAGGCGCTGATAAGTTATCTCGCATACCCGTCAAAATCGAACCAACCACTGAGCCTCTTAAAAAACCCGACTGGATACGCATCCGGCTTCCCAATAACTCAAAAGCCGCAGAGCTAAAGTCACGCCTACGTCAACAGAAATTAGTCACTGTCTGTGAAGAGGCCAGTTGTCCCAACCTCGCAGAATGCTTTAGTGGTGGCACGGCCACTTTTATGATTATGGGTGATAAATGCACACGCCGCTGCAGTTTTTGTGATATTGGTCATGGTCGACCCGATCCTCTAGACGCCGACGAACCAGCTAGGTTAGCTGAAACGGTTCAAGGTCTAGGTTTAAAGTATGTTGTGATAACTTCGGTTGATAGAGATGACTTGCGTGACGGTGGCGCACAACACTTCACTGATTGCGTTCAGGCCGTGCGAGCTGCGATGCCTACGATCAAAATTGAAGTGCTTGTTCCGGATTTTCGTGGGCGTATGGAAAAAGCACTCAACAACATGGAAGACGGCTTGCCAGATGTATTCAACCATAATATCGAAACGGTACCACGCCTGTACAAGCAAGCACGTCCAGGATCAGACTATGCTTGGTCCCTCAGGCTCATGCAAACGTTCAAGCAGCGTTATCAAGGTATTCCTACCAAATCTGGTTTAATGCTAGGGCTGGGTGAAACCATCGAAGAAATTAAAACCGTCCTGCAGGACCTTCGTGCTCATGAAGTCGACATGCTAACGGTGGGGCAATATTTACAACCCACTCGTTATCATATGCCCGTCGAACGTTATGTAACGCCCGAGGAATTCATCGAATTGGGTAACTACGCCAAATCAATAGGCTTTACTCACGTTGCCTCAGGTCCTTTAGTACGCTCGTCATACCATGCAGATCGTCAAGCTGCCGGGGAAGATATAGCATAACTTGCTAGGGAAGCCATCAATGCTACATGAATTTGTTCACCCAATCATAGAATATTTCAGTCAGCACCATCAAACAGCAATCGCACTGACTTTTTTTATTGCCTTTGTAGAGTCTCTGCCTTTAATTGGCACGGTCATACCCGGGTCCATTCTCATGACAGCGATTGGAACCTTAATAGGAACAGGTATCATACCAGCATCAGCCATATTACTCAGTGCAACCCTTGGTGCATTCACTGGCGACTGCATAGGCTTTGCAGTGGGCGTTTACTTTCAAAATAATTATCGACAAATCTGGCCCTTCTACAAATACCCACGCTGGATGGATGCCAGTGAAGTATTTTTTCATCGACATGGCGGTAAAAGTGTGATTATTGGCCGATTCATTGGCCCTGCAAGAAGCACTGTGCCAATGGTTGCAGGGTTACTTAAATTATCCTGGCCACGATTTATAGGCGCTGCTATACCATCTGCCATTCTTTGGGTGATTGCCTATATGTTACCTGGCATACTTCTCGGTGCCTTTGCTTTGGAGGTACCTTTCAAACAATCCTCTCACTTCTTGATGTACGGCATCATTTTTATAATTGGTCTTTGGTTCATCTACTGGGTTTGCCAACGATCATTTTCCGTCATCACTGCCTACTGCGATCACACCATTGATAAAACCTGGCGATGGCTGGACAAACATCCTCGTACACATTGGATAACCGATTTTATTCAAAATAACGATATTGAGGATAATAGCAGTCAATTGAAGAGACTGATTGTGTGCGCTGTGTGCTTAATATTATTCTTACTGGTTTTTTTACAGTTAACCCACGAACAACCTTTGATTGCTCAATTTAACTCCCCGACCTACTATTTTCTGCAATCCATCCGTTCTATCACCTTAGACAACATTCTAATTGTCACAACGGCGTATGGTAACACGCCCCTTGCAGCGATGGTCACGCTGTGTGTCTTAATTGCACTGCTGATTAAACACCAGTGGCGATATTCTTATTACCTATTGGGGACTATGGCGGTACCAACGGCCATCACCTTTCTGATTAAATCCACTTTTACGTCGATTAGACCCGATGTCGTGTTGCCTTACATTCAAGAAAATTCTTTCCCCAGCGGTCACACCGTCATAAGTATCATTCTCTATGGATACATCGCTTTTATAACACGGCAATTCTTTCCAGATTGGGGAAAAAAAGTCTATGTATTAGCATCATTATTAATCAGCAGTATTATCTTTTCCCGAATCTACTTAGGGGCACATTGGCTCACTGATATCCTTGGAGGCACTCTACTTGCATCTGGCTTATTGATCAGTAGCATATTGCTCTATAGACGACAAACGCCTAGCACTCACGAGATTCCATCAGAGACGTATTGGGCTATGACACTCGTCATCGCACTGATCGTGCTTCCATTCACATACACGATGATTGATTTCAAGAAGATCCAAAGAATTTATCAAGTCCAGTCTCACAAGACCATACTCACTGCGAAAAGCTGGTCAAAGCAACCGATCGACAATCTACCTATTGCAAGGCTTAATCGATTAGGAAGACCACTGCAACCGTTTAACATTCAATGGCAAGACTCACTGTCTAATATTCGTACTACCCTACTTCAGTCCGGATGGACCATCATACAACCATATCCCACAACAACACACTCGACAGAGAAGATACCCCGTTCATACCACCTATTTTCACCGCTTCACCATCGAAAAAAACCTGCCATCATTGCAACCATCAAACAACCACCCTCTGCAATCGTTGAACTGAAGCTTTGGTCATCAGAGACATATGTCGAAAACACATCACACCCCATTTGGATAGGCACACTTAAGCAGTCAGATACCTCACAAGATAGCGCATCAAAAAACTTCCTCACCTATTTAATTCCGCCGATATTGCAGCAACTTACCATCAACCACATATCCGTTCAGCGTATTCAAGTGCCACGATCTATGATGAGCATTGACCTAGAAAAGACCAACTGGGACGGAACTATTATCATCCTTGCAAAAAACACTAGCATGAAAAGAAACACACACTCTGAATAATCCCCAATGCTTGTCCGTAATAGTAGGATGAAAGTTTTAAGAATGCTTTAAAGCGCACCCATTAAGTCGATAGCGTGAAAAAATGACATAACACTTATGACGCATCTACAGTGTCTTGGTGTTCATCCATGGGAAATAACACTAACATGAGAATACCCGCAGCAATAATACAGAGAATTCCTAACCAGCTGTAAAGCGATGGTACGTGTTTCCAGACAGCCCAATCCAATACCAAACTAAATAAGGTTGTGGCGTATGAAAAAGGGCCTGTTAATCGAACAGGTGCATAACGCGTACAAGCAACAGCAAAAAACAAATATAAATAACCAAAGACGCCAACTAACAACAAATACCCAATGACAAATGATCCCCAGTGAAAAGCGTGCCAGTGCGGCATCGACAGAGCTAAACTAAAAATGACGCCAACAGTAAAATCATAAAATACGGTTCGATAGGTTGGCTCTGTATAGGACAGTAATCGTGTCATAAAAATGACTACAGCAGCACCGACACCAGCCAATAGACCATAAAGCGCAGGGATTGAAAAAATATCTGAACCAGGACGAACAATAATCATAATTCCCAGAAATCCTAACCCCATTGCCCACCAACATTTCCCATAAAATTTGATCCCCTTCCACAAGTAAGCAACTAGGGGTATAAAAAAAGGTGATGTAGAAAATAACACAGTTGATGTTGCAAGCGATAGGTGGTGTGTCGCTATGAAGAAAGCCAACAGAACCAATGAGCCTAGAATAGACCTTCCCAACTGCATCACCCAACGAGGCGATGTTAACGCCTCAAGCGATGATATCGATGACGGTTTTTGCCAGAATAGTAGAACACAGCATATTAACCAACTGATGACAAAGCGAAAAAAAAGCACGATGCTCACAGGTAGTGTTTGTGTCGATAGCTTGACACACATCGCCATCAATGCACCGGCCAAACAAGCTAACAGGGCGAGAAAAATAGCTTTCCCACGTTGCTCTGGTATTAATTGAGACATACCCATACTCCACCAATTACATTAAGAACGCTCAAGCGCTCCCTCTTTATAAATCAATAAGAAGATAGGCTGAAACCTTGATAAGATCAATCACAAATAGCAACTTATCTATCTTTATTTAGCCTAAGTGATCATCATAATTTAGGCCTGGGTGCTGCTGTTGGCAAATTCAACGAAGGGACGTCATTAGAAGTTGCTGACGGTGGGGTAAATGTAGTTTCAGCGCGAACGCTTGGTGATGGTAACTGACCAGTGAAATTTGGTCGATCATTTGATCCATTCTGTCTAGAACTAGACGAGGGTGTTGGTTGTTGTGGAGAAGGAGATTCTAGTCGGGGTGCAGAGGGAGCCTGACTAGCTAAATGATAGTTATCCTGACTATTGTTAGACGAACTCGATGGTTTTAGTTGTGGTGAGGAAGAAGGCTCTAATGGGGGTGCAGTGGGATCCTGGTTTTCACGAGTAAAATCCGGCCGCGGGTCGCTAAGGAATTCTTCTTCAGCCGTTTTATTTTCTGACAGATCATCTATTCGGATGGCAACCACTTCTGGAGGTTCATCTACTGAGATACATTCAGCCTCCGTGAGCATTCTGCCATTATAAGGCTGAGCTTGTGGAATCTCTACGGCCTCTGGTAGCTCGCGTTGAGTTTCAAGGGGTGGTTCCGATTGTTCTTCAGGGGATGGTTCTGGTTGAGCTTCAAGGGAGTCTTGTTGTTCACTTGCTAAGCTATTCTCTTTTCCCACTCCTGCTAATAAATGTTTAGTTTCTTCTACCGTTAATAGCCTTAATTGACCGGATGTCGACCGCCCCTCTATTGCTTCTTTTTCATAGATACAACCATCACTGGCCAAAACAGGATTATTAATTGCTTTACCGCTAATAGGACAATTTTGATTAAGATTACGTATCTTCATCGGATTTGTTCTATACACGTCAGCATCACCCCAGGACTCTGAAACAAAAGCAATGTGCTCTTTATTGAACTTATAACGACCGAATCGAGATTCAAACGTTAATCGATATGCGGCCACCTTGGCATTTTCCAGAGACGTACCCAAACCTTTCCTTGCTTCTACAGAGATCTTATCGACATCCTTAACCTTCAGTCTAAATTCCTGATTGGAGGCCCCCATGACTTCAAAAGCTCGAGAATATTGATCGGTACGTGAATCTTCCCACGGAGTTGTATCCTCCAAGTCTTCCGGTTTGATGCCTGTGATTTGAAGTCCTGTAATACCTCCTGGAGGGTTATTTCGATGAGAGACACGAAAATGACCTAAGTCTTGTACTAGACCGCTATCAAGATCATGCTGACAAAGATGTAGAGAACTATACTGAGATGTGGAATAACCCGGCGACTCATCACCCATCGACTGCAGAGTAGGTTCAAAAGGTGTTTCGTGATTGTCTTTTTTGACACCGACCGACACTTTTACTTGTTTGCCGGATGCAGACTTTATAGGGGCTTTATACAGCTTTTCCAAAAATTGAGTTAAATGCTGCTGAACTGTGTTGGTCGTTGCATCTTTCTCACGAAACTCCTCATCTATACCTTGTTTAAAAGAGATTGTTTGAGCATCTTTTTCTTGTTCAGCTATTTTTTTATGATACAAAAAATCATTCTCTGACAGTATAAATAGACTTCTTTCGTATAGTCTACGAAAAAGATCTTGTAGCTCCACCCACCTCATTGCCGAAAACCTTCTTATCGACCAGGATCGTTTTTGTTGAGGGTTTAAGTCATCACTCGAGGTGTCGCTCCCAGCAGGTGCCTTCTCAACCTCACTTTCGTATTTATGATTGATAGGCATCTGATCGGTGTCTGAAGTTTTTATACGCATCGTTCATCATTCTCTATGTGTATCTTTAATCTTATGCAGTATTACTGTGCTGAACACCACAAATACTATCAAAAACTGGACACAGTATAACCACTGAAGCTTAAGATAAGATTAAATAAATCGAGAAATATTAAATAATTTAAGGATTATTCCTTATATTTATCCCAAAAAAAAATAATACAATAAACAGGTTTTTCCTAAAAATATCGATAACTGATTGAACTTAATAAGGATTTAAAAAAATACTTACGTTTATAGATGATTTATCAAATGTAATGAGAGCTTAAATACCTTAAGCATGAATATTAAAACTCCACCAGGTAGATTAAAGCTTTTAAGCATGATGTTTTAGATGTTTCGTAAAGCCGGCAATAATGCATCCTCTAAATCCAACTCAGTCTTTTTAGCCTGACTGTGCGTCATGCTATACCGCATGGTAGACATTGTGCATGAAAACAAACCTGTCATCAGGGTATATGAAGAAGCAGCCTTTATAGGCCATGTTGCCTCAGTGAATGCATGGGGGATAGAGGTGATACTTCTAGCTTGAATTAACCACAATGGAATTGCCAATGTGACTATCAAATTTAAGCATAATCCGAGTGACCTTATCGTGTTTATCACGTTAATCATATTCTCATTATGATGCTTTAATGAGGCGTGGCTTTCTCTATCAGTAATTCCACGAAAAGACTGATTAAAACCACTGTCTGGATGATTTATTACATGGTTAATAGCACCATGGATATCCATACACAGAGCCTCTATCAACCAATAAACCATAAAAAAGCACATGGATAAACCACCGGAAAGAGTCCTTAAATCAGCAAAAATTGAAGCTTCATCACCACTTTCATTGATCGAGTACTGATATAACGGTGCTGCAAAATAAGCCATGATGGGATGGGTAAAAAACCACCGTTTTGGGTCTAGGGCTCTTGAGAATAGAGATAATTGCAGAGTGAGGGTCGCTCCATGTGAATGTTCCCAAACAACGTAACAAAAAGGTATCCAGTGAAGCACAGGCATATAGTAGAGGTATTGATAGACCTTATTCCATGAACTCTTCGGATCATCGCCAGGTCCCATTGATAAATTACGTAACAGCTGAAAATCACTCATCACACAATTAGCGTAAACATGTGAGAGAGAATCACGGCCTAGGTAGGCATGATTAACGACACCATAGAGATAACACGCATAAGGTGAGATGGAAGATGGATCTTCATAAGCCAAGGAGACTGATGACTGTTGATCCGATTCAGTTAGCAATGAACAGTCATCGGGAAGATAGGTATTTGAGGATAGACGCGCAGGTGTGGATAACGATGATGAGCACGAACCATCATCACTCTCTTGGGAATACTCACTGTCTGATGAATGCACAAAAAAACTTGGCCACATATCCATTATACCCTTCTAGGTGGTTTACTCTTCGCTGCTTTTTTTCACACGCGATAAACTTAGCCAGGTACTAACATCAGAACCGTGCTGCTATACCACGTGCTACAGTGGACTAACCATGATCAAGCTAGAACCTTTTAATCGTTTTAAAAACGACCAGAAAACCATATGATCATGAAGCGTGTTGATTTACATATCTAGCATTACCAAGATATTCAGCGTATTTGTTGACAAAAATACTCATGAACATGCGTACACCTGGCAAGCTCTGGATGAAAGGTTGCTCCGATCACGCTACCGTATTGGACGAGTACGGGATCTTCTTTATACGTTGCCAAAACCGTCACACTGGAATCTATGTGTGTTATACGCGGCGCTCGAATAAACACCATATCAAGATCACCTCCACTAAACACAGCGTCATTGCATTGACCTGTTGTGGTAAAACTTTCGCGCTGTCTACCGTAAGCATTACGTTCAACACGAATGGGTAATAATGCCAATGACTCTTGCACAGGTGACACTGTCTTTGCTGACAAGATCAAGCCAGCACAAGTCGCTAAGATCGCCCCCCCCTGCGCCGCAAAATCAATAATAGCCTGTTGCCATTGAAAGGGTGCCATCAGTTTTAATAGTGCAGTTGATTCTCCACCTGGCATAATGAGGCCTTTCAGTCCAACTAATTCATCAGGCTGCCTAACAAAGCACCATGGCACTCCACAACGATCTAACTGATCACCGTGAAGCGCGTAACCACCCTGCAGCGCTAAGATGCCAACTTGAGGCGTCATTTAAACACCACGTTCTGACAGTTTCTCATCCTCAAATAAAGACGAGCAGTTAATACCCACCATCGGCTCACCTAAATTTTTAGAAACACGTGTTAAAACAGCAGGATCTTGATAGTGCGTCACAGCCTGAACAATTGCGTCTGCGCGCGGCTGTGGATTGCTAGATTTAAAGATACCTGAACCCACGAAGACCGTCTCCGCACCCAACTGCATCATTAATGCGGCATCGGCTGGGGTTGCAACCCCACCTGCAGCAAATAGTGGTACCGGTAGCTTGCCTTCTCTAGCGACTTGTTTAACGAGGGTAAATGGTGCAGCCAGGTCACGAGCCACCGTCATTAACTCTTCATCACGTAACATGGTCAACCGTTTGATCTCTCCATTGATACTGCGCATATGACGAACCGCTTCAACCACATCACCAGTGCCTGCTTCACCCTTACTTCTCAACAACGCAGCACCCTCGCCGATACGACGAAGTGCTTCGCCCAAATTACGACAACCACACACAAACGGCACTGTAAAGTCTTGCTTGTTAATGTGATAGGCTTCATCAGCCATAGTGAGCACTTCACTCTCATCGATATAATCCACACCCATGGACTCTAAAATCTGCGCTTCTACAAAGTGACCAATACGGACTTTTGCCATTACAGGAATAGAGACAGCATCCATAATTTCCTGAATCATCTGAGGGTCACTCATACGAGCCACACCACCGTCTGCTCTGATATCAGCTGGGACACGTTCTAAAGCCATCACCGCAACCGCACCGGCTTGTTCGGCAACTTTTGCCTGCTCAACATTGACCACATCCATGATAACGCCACCTTTCAGCATTTCGGCCAATCCTACTTTTAAGTTGATTCCCTCTATTGACATCACACACCTCTTTTGTTGAACCTCAGAATGAGTCGAGATTTTTTCATACTCTTCTCACAACTGCAATCAATTAACGCTTTCACAAACGTTTGATCAAACCGAGCCATCACTTACGACAACATTGAGTCATACAATCGATCATATGCCCTAGAGTCTTAGCACACTCACCTCGTCGTACAACATCACCAGAGCTATCAGCGCTAAAAATTGAACCATGATGACAATTCATACTCGGTATATTTGACACAGTTCCAATGGTTTTAAAAATCGAGTCAACAGCCTGTTGTCTGATTACATGATCATTGTAGTTGTAGTGGTGACAATGCAGCGTGATACCCGGTGGTATCAGTTGTGGGTGTTTTTTAAAAAAATCTAAAACAGTCTGCGCATATTGATCATCGACAAAGTGAAATGCTTTACCACTCGAAACTGAGTCAGTAGCAAGAGACTGCACTTTGGCAACTAGATGCTCTGCAGCATCATGAAAACGTATTTCTCTGGCCTTCTCATCTTGATGATCACCCTCTAGAAAAATATGTTCTGCTCGGCCCTTTTCTGAAGCCGGTATTACCATTGTCACGTTGTTATAGTTCAATGAAATACCACTATCACAATTGGAATTACGACAGAGATGGTGCATTTGATGGAAAACTAACATGGGTTTAAAAAAAACATCGTCATAGCTTGGTTCTACCAGCTCTTCTGGTGTCAATTTGAATGCTAAATCAGCCACTGCTGAATCGCTCATCCACAAAGTTTCATCATACGTCATCTGCTCACTTAAACCGTCAAGTAATAAAGCAAACTTTTCCTTTTTTTGTTGATCTAATTCATCCTTTTGTAGAGCTAACTGATCCTTTAAAGACTTTAACTCTGCATTCAATCGCGTGATAATCTGATGCTTTTCAGAGAGAATTTTCAATGCATATCTATCCGGAGAACTCTTAGATACAGTCAATGTTGTACTATTCGAGACAGGGTATCGGTAAACGGGTTCTTTATGTTTTTGAATTTTATCACGTAGTTCATTGATCCTACTGTTCAAAGTTTGTATGCCGTCCACTGTTACACACGGAGTGCTGAAATCTAGATTTGAGCCTTCATGTTTGAGAGACTTTTTTTTGAAAGTCTCGTAGTCTAAATGATCTAAGCAACACTGGTATTCAATATCAAGGCTCGATGATTGCGAATCGTTCAGTGCCCTCGTTAAATCGGTCAACGTTGACATCGATGAAGTGTGTAGACTCATTCTGATATAGCGCGATTGACGTTCTCGATACTTTGAAGGCGAACAACTATCAATAGTGAGTCGCTCACTGTCAACCGCTCGTATTAACTCCTGGTAGGCCTCAATGTGTTCTCGAACTCCTTGCCTGTTAGATCCTGAGTAAAGTGTTACTTTGGTCATAAATACTCATCTCATTTGAATGTAAATCGTGTTGCTTGTGACTAAAGAGGATCGGATACCTGCCGGGAAGAGAAGAACTCAATAGCAGTGGTTGAAAATCCATAAAAATCTCAAAACATGGTCATTTTATCCACATATTCAGATATTTTCGCTTAAAATAAGATTAAATTACAACGCTACATCACTAAACAGAGGTTTTTACATTCCGTTGAGTTATTTTCAGGACTATCCAAAGAGCGAATTGATATGTTAGAAAAAATCGCACTTATCGATTGATAGCGGGATGTATTATTGCGATGGATGACAGCCGATGGATGGTCTAGTTGATCGTTAATTGTCGCTAAGCAATCCACAATCACCACTAGACCATGAGGTATCAAGTAGGCAAAACTATTTAATAGATCGCGCATACTAGACTGCTTTTTGTGATCTGAGACTAGGACACGAAATGTTTTTTGAAAACCACCCAATTGTTCGAGTTGACAAACCACCTGGTGGTAATGAATAAGATTGCGCCAACTTTTTTGATACAATGATACAAAATCCTGAGTGCTGTCTGAAGCTGTGAATGATTGATCACTCACAGTCATTAAGGAATGATCCAATAAACTAATGGCCATAAAACAACCCACTGTAGGATCAACAAAGTGCTGCATGGATATGAGTATCTTACAAATCTCCATCATATGAGTATCCATCAACTCATATACCTGTTGTTGCCTTATCTCAAGGTCTTTTAATTTAGCTTGAGCTCTGAGAAGACCAAACTTTTTCGCATCCATGTCTTGGAGGGATTGTTGTGTGATCAGTCGATATTTCTCAGGGTCCATGCCCTTGGAGCTTTTCATAAGAATCGATTGAATGCGGATCTCATTGGCCATTGTCTTTAACGAGCCTGTTTCTGTATTGTGACTCTGTTGCAGCTGCGTTATGGGATGCTCTAAAGGTTTAGGAAAGGGTGGAAAAAGAGACCTTAAAGGATAACCCGGATAATAAAAACCATCGACTACTTGAACACACTCTGTTGTTGGGAATAAACCCATAAACTTCTGCTTGATAATTTTTCCTGACAGATCAGAGTTGGTGTATAGATATACCATTGAAAGCCCATCATTACTGAATGCAGCCATCATACATGAACTAGAAATAAAAATGACTTAATTTACCATTAAATCACTCTGATAATCAGACAGAGTGTGTGGTCGTTATGGCAGTAATAACTCGTCGCTTTGACTGTGTAACATCTCTGTGTAGGACGAGGGGGATGATGATCTCGCTAATGAAAATGTCGTACTGACACCGGTCATTAACACATCTTTGTACGTACGCACAGGACGTGCATATGACCATAACTCTCCTGTCCCATGTAATGGTTCTACGCAGGTTTGTATAGGGTCAACAGGACACCCATCAATGTACTCACCCTCGGTGATATCATAGTAATTGTAACGGTGCGTGACTAACGTTAATCCTCTCGGTATAAGATGTCGACGCGATTTGAAAAAATCATAAACAACCGCATCGTATTTATCATCATAAAAATGGAAATACCGATCCGGTGACGTTGCATCCACTGCACCTACCTGTGCACGCATGTGATCTAACAAAGCATCACGAGCTGCTATATACAAGGGTTGTTCAACCGATAGATAGTCATGGTATCCCTCCAAAAAAATATGCGGAGGACTTAACTCATCCGATACTTTCAGTACTTTACCACAACCATCCCAATCCAATGAGATACAAACGGACTGTGAAAAATTTCCCATAAAGTGTTGCATCTCGTGCAAGATCATCAGAGGTTTAAAAAACCAATCATTTAATTCATGATCATGAAACACACTTTGCTCGTAGATAGTCTGCTTGCAGGCCGACGCTTCGGGATGCCATTTTTGCCAGGCATCGGACCAGCACAATTGCTGATTGACATGGTGTATACAGCGATCCCAATATTCGTTGAGTCGCTGCCTAAAGTGATTTTCTGCCTGCTGAAGTTCACAAGATAAGATAGCGGATACATCGTTGATCTCATGAAAAACTGAATCCCTGCGATGAAACAATGAAACCGGCCTCGATGACGATTGAGCCTGTGTGTATTGAACTTGTCTTAGGGTATCCTCATACCGCTCTTTGATAATACAAAGCCAATCATAATCAGATGACAAAGCTTGAGAAAATTGTTCAAATACACTTTTAATTTCCTCGAACACTAAGTAATGGGGACAAAATTTCCATCCCTCGACCTGTGCCAGATTAGACAGTGAGTCAAAGCTGGACACATGTGTGAATGCTTGAATTTTTTGCAGATACTCAGAAAAATACTCTGACGACATTTTAAAGCAGGGTTTGCCTCGGCGTGCATCGATATTCAGCGCCCTGATCTCTTTTAGAGACAACGCCTGATCACGTTTCTCACTTCGATTTGAGCCGGTGTATAAAATAACTGAAGGCTCTGAACTCTGTGGTGCATAAGCGGGCATAAGCGATTCTCTCAGATAATGGCTATGACGATCATTGTAATAACATCACTATGGGAACGTGCAGATCACTTGGCCTATCAAGCAATTAACTGGCAAACGACCAAAATGCCGACTATCTGTACTACAGGCTTTGTTATCACCCATCACCTCAAATGAAGACTGATCAAACACCTGTTGAATACGTTTAACACACATTAACCCGGGTTTATCTGGGCGGTAAAAGCACACACAGTCGCCTTCTTGATAAGAACGAACATACCGATGAGGCTTAACCAGCACCTCGTCACCAGGCTTTAGTGTTGGCACCATAGAATCACCCTCGATACGATAACGCTGAAGACGACCCGCCAACCACTGCAATAATCTCCATAATGATAACTTAGGTACAGGTGTGAGAGAGAGCCCTGATGATTCAGGGCTGTGTGACTGAATCGGCATAATTAGTCGAGCTTATCCCGCTAAATACCAATCGACTTGACGGTCTTTAGTCGCCCAGAAAATATCATGAATGGTTTTGACTGCATCCATCAGTTCTTCTGCATGCTCAGCGCTGACTTCAACCTTCACGGCTGAACAAAGCTTCGCTGCCTTCCAAAACGTTTCGTGCAGATCTGGGTACTGCTCTAAATGTGGCGGTTTGAAATAATCCGTCCAGAGTACTAATAATTCGGTTTTAGCTAGATGGGCTTGCTCTTCTTTTATGGTGGCGTAACGCGCTAGTGTGTTGTGGTAATTAGCGACCGCTTTTGCATCATCAACATCAGGTAACGGCAAGGCTAACATTTTTTTAGTCATTGCAGCAGCAGCTTCAGCTGCTATACGCACCGATGCTGGGTCGTAAATACCGCAGGGCCCATCGCAGTGAGCGGATAAAGTGACCTTGCTTGGTATCGTGTTTTTAATCATAGTGGCAAATGAATTTAATATCATGATCATCTCGCTTAGTTGAGTTGTTTTACTGCACTACCAATCAGAAGTGTCGCATTGCAGTATAGTGAACTACCCAAACAGTGTCCATGCTAAAAACAACGATCTACGATGTGGCTCATAAACATGTATAGTATCGCAGCAACCCATAACCAACACCTCCCTTTTATTTGGAGAGTAAATGTACAAACGTGTTCTTATCATGTCCCTTCCACTGATTCTACCTAACATCTGCGTGCCTCTTTGTGCGGTTATTAACTCAGCACTGCTTGGCCACCTTCCTAAAAGTGACTATCTATCCGCTGTCAGCTTAGGAGGATCAATGATGGTCTTTTTATCCTATCTATTTTCTTTTCTAAGAATGAGCACTACAGGAAAAGTTGCTCAATCGTTTGCTGTCAACGCATGGGATGATATTACGCGATGGATGACTCAATCATTCGTTTTATCCACCATCATCACCCTGATATTATTGATCATTCACCCCATCATTGAGCGATCTATTTTAGCCCTCAGCGGTATTCAGGGGACGGTATCACAATTATTTATCACCTACTTTTCCATCGTGATTTATGCAATTGCATTCATACTTGTAAACTATGTCTTACTAGGATTTTTTATTGCCATACAAAGAGCCTACTTAGGAATGTTGATGGCTGCTATCATTATCGTTGTGACGGGGACGTGCAGTGCCTTTAGTGTAATAATCTTACATGGCCATGTAAGGGCTATAGCCGTGTCAACGGTCATTGGTGAAGGGTGCGCGAGCATAGCTGCCTGGTTCATATTTTTACACATCCTGCATCAACACAAACAGTCGATGTTGCGCATTATTCGATCCAGTCTATGGTTTAGCTGGTCCAATTACCGGATTTTTTTTGAAGCAAATGCTAACCTACTGATACGTTCATTGTGCATCTTAGTAGCGAATCAATCATTTTTTATTTTATCCTCTCATCTAGACAGTGAGATCTTAGCCGCTAATCAGCTATTGTTTCAGTTTTCATTTATCCTAACACTCACTTTAGACGCCTTCGCTAATACAACAGAAAGCTTAGTCGGTCATGCAAAAGGAGATTGCCATTACGATGAACTAGTTACTATTATGAAAACCACTGCAGTGTACTTTGTGATCATCACCACCACCTTCGTCATGGCATACGGTTTCTTTCATCATGGTTTATTATCGCTTCTCACATCGATACCATCCGTTCATGACACAGCACATCGATATATGATTTATTCAATTCTTTTTCCACTAATAACAGCACCCGCTTTTTGGCTAGATGGCATATTTATCGGTTTATTAGACACAAAGAGTATGCGTAATGCCATGCTAATTTCATTGTTGGTGTACGGCATATTGATGACACTGCTGTGGCACTATCAAAACACAGGAATTTGGCTAGCGATCATGAGTTTTTATGGCATACGATCACTCACACTGGCGAAGCCACTTACTAATCACCTCAATGACTTTAAGCAATACACCAACTGAGCTGTATCCCTGCATAGATCTAATCATCCATCACGGTAAGAATCACCCCCCAGCTAATGACTACCACATTGCACAACAGCAGTATTGCTCTCATGTACGTGCTGTTGCTCGATGTATACCACCTCAGATGGAGGTAGAGCAAACACTTCGCCATTGAAAGTGAGTGTGCACTCTATATTGCTGTGATCATTCAGAGCATTTATACCGATTTTTTTATATTCAACGTATTTGCCGATAGCCCTATTTGGATCAACAGGGAAGAAACCAAAACTATTGCAACCGAGCTCTAATTGAATGACCCCTCGTTTATCGGATAACAAGTGTGTCTCGCCCATGTTATAATTCGTAGGATTAGTACATATCCAAACAGTCATTGCCTTTAATTGACTAGCCGAATCAACGGAGAATTGCACTGAAGTCGCAAAAACATTCAAGCTAAAGACAACGTTAGTGATAAAAAACACCACCATAACAGTAAACCTTCGAATTAACATGACAATATACCCCATTCAATCGATCACTCTTTTATTGTAGACTATTTCTGATAATCACGTTCACTAAAGTCACTTGAGAGAATACTTAGAATGACGAACAAAATATTATTAACACTATAATCATGCGCTTAGCGATAACTGATGGCTAAACCGTCGTAATAATTACTCGGAAAATATATTCCGATCTAGGGTCAAATAAGTTGAAATAGCTAGCTCAATCATATTCTGCGTGTACACCGCCTGATCTTGAGAATCAGCGAAATCATTCCCCTGCCCTAAAACACTGCATATCGCTCCAGATAAAATCCGCTGCTTTAAACACACAGGATAGGTCTGATTGACTTCAGCATCTGTCAACTGGGTTAGAGTAAATAAAATAGAAGATTCCATTTCAGAGGCAATAGCGCCTGCTTGTGAAATCGTAGTCATGTAATCGTGATGCTTTTGAAGCAAAGGCCCTGTTTCAAATTCCCTCGCGTACAAAGAAGATTTAGTATGAAAAACCCCATAATGAACACGTACGGAGTGTAGTACACGAGAAGCTTGATGGATCGCCTGAAGCATTTCAAATGAAGCGAGGGCTGGATATTCATCAGGCACATAACAACGAGACGTGGCTTCGTCCTTTATGGATGCCGTTGCCACTGCGAGATCAC
>DCQA01000050.1:0-86052 GCA_002323325.1 Coxiellaceae bacterium UBA1530
TTCTTTAATTTCTTCTATGAATTTTTTTTCATCGTCTTGTTGATGTTGAGCAGCAGCATCCTGATCAGCCTTTTGCAAGTCAATATGATCCTGTTCGCGAACAAGCGTTGTTAGGCCGACTTTTTCTTGACGTTCCAATAATATTTCAAATTTAGGCATCAACTCTGCTGGGATTAGATTGATGGGGTTATCATTTTCAAAATCAGCAACACTGGTTGGGTCTTGTTGAGGAGCTGGTGGTATCTGGTTGGTGGATTCATTATAGATGTGATCGGCTAATTGACGAAGATCATTTTGGGTTTGAGGGTCTAGCTCGGTGAATTTTTTCCTAGATGGCGCAAGAATAGTATGAATGATACAAGCTTTTTCAAACTGTGGTGCTGGTGTTTGCGTCCAGCTGGGGTTAGTGTTTGTCTGCGCAGAGTTTTTTGTGGTTAACTTATTGCTCATTTTTTTTCTCGATAAGTCATGGCGTTATTAATACTGAATAGCCTATTTTAACACCCAACACTTAAGATAATATTAAATCCAGTCAGTGATTACCCAGTTTTGCGCGATTTTAGCTATTGTTATGATTTTATGATGATTTATCCCGTCATAAAGTGAGCAGAGCTGGTCGCAATGAGTGTTTTTTCATGGTTTTGACATTGCGATTCCACAACGGTTAAGCGTCTTCCAGATCGCAGTGTAGAAGCTGTGACAATGAAAAAATCACCGATTCCAGGGTGAAGGTAGTTGATATGGATGCTGGATGTCGTGATTTGTGTGATAAGTTCAATGATTGCTGACTCACTGAGGTTGGTGTGTTTGTTCAATACACTTAATGTTGCACACAAGCCACTGACCGCATCTAATGCTGCAGCTAGTATTCCTCCATGTAAGATTTGGGTGTAAGGGTTACCAATGAGCGCCTGTTGCATCGGGAATTTAATGGTGACTTGATCATGCTCAAAGGCTTCTAAAGAGAGCTGTAGATGCTGATGTAGAGGGACGTTCAGGTATCGTTCGATGAATCTTTGTTGTAACGGATTTGAGTCTGTCATCAGTTGTCCTTGCTTAAGCTACAAAGTCACATTGTCTCCACGCTTCATAGGCTATCACGGCTGTTGCGTTCGATAAATTCAAACTTCGACTTTCCGGTAGCATCGGAATTCTTATTTTTTGTGAGAAGGGGAATGCGTCTAATAGTGTCTCAGGAAGACCTCGACTCTCAGGTCCTAGCAGGAAAATATCTCCCGGTTGATAAGCGGGAGTCGAGTGATGTTGTTTAGCTTTAGTGGTGCATAGAAAAAGTCGGTTGGCATCAACGGTGCTTAAGAAAGCCTCAACGTTTTCATGTTCTAGAATAGAGGCATACTCTCTATAATCCAAACCTGCCCGACGACAGGTTTTGTCATTGACAGAGAAACCGAGTGGGTGAATGAGGTGAAGCTGATTACCTGTATTGGCGCATAGACGAATGATGTTTCCGGTATTTGGCGGAATTTCAGGTTCGTAGAGTGCAATGTGAAACATGGTAGGTATGATGCTCAAGCCTATAAGAGGTTGAGCATCGTTTCACAATTTAATGACTTGTGCAATTGATGATTTCAGTGGTTAAATTTTAGTTAGAGGGTGATAGCTGTGTCTTATTTTCATACCATGTGTCGTGGACAGCTTTAGCGGTTATAAAGTCATTGGCGCGCAGGTGTTTGTAGACTTGTTGTTTTAATGCTTGCGGAAGATCTGAATACATAATCATGTCCTCTTGATTGGGTGGGTTCGATGTTCTAAAACACAATCATTATAAGTCGTATCATTGAGAGATACTGTAAGCAATTTACCTTAGACTGAGATGGACAACTTGCCCTATCAGTGCAAGTTATTGCGGACATTAAAGTGACTATGAAATCATTACTATTCGATTAAAAGATAAAAAGATAAACATTATAGAATTTATATCCAAATATTTACTACTTTTAATGGACTTTAGCGCAGACAGGTCTATAATTTGTTGAAATTATTGTATTGTTTGTGATCAATATTTTATAGGTTATTATTTTATCTTTTAGGAGATTTTATGCAATCGACCCGACCTGTGAACCATAATCCGTTCAAGTATAAATTTCCAATAACAGCACTGGTGTCGATTGGGCATAGAATTTCTGGAATTATCTTATTTATAGCAATTCCCTTTGCTCTCAGTGCACTGTCTGATATCAAAGCTTCACAAGAGAGCTTCGCTGCACTATCAACAACAATATCAGGTTTCGCTGGGGTGATCGTTCTCGCCTTTTTGGGTGCGCTTTTTTATCACCTCATGGCAGGAATTAGACATTTGATAATGGACTTTGGTTACGGTGAAACTATGCGAATTGCTAAAATAACTGCATGGATTCTTATTGTATTAGAACTAGTGTTACTCATTACTGTCGGAGTTTTGATATGGGCATAAAAAAGAATCACAGGGGTTATCATGATTGGCTTATTCAACGAGGAACAGCTGTCATTGTCAGTGTTTATACGCTTTTCCTTTTGCTGTACCTCGTAATCAATATCAGTGATGTTCACAGCTATGCATTCTGGAACGACTTGGTTAGCGGGTTCTACTTCAAAATATCGACATCGATTGTTTTATTGGCAATTTTGGCTCATTCATCGATAGGGCTATGGACGGTCGTTACTGACTATGTGCCTCGCGGTTTGTTATCTGTACTCGTGACGTTGGCTATCACCATATCACTGATTGTTTACCTGATATGGGGGCTATACGTCATCATTGCGTAGATTTAATTTTTTTGATGCTCTAAGAGGTTTTAGAATATGACCATACCAGTTAAAGAGTTTGATGCAGTTATCGTGGGTGCTGGCGGTGCTGGGATGCGAGCTGCGCTTGAACTAGCTCAATCTGATAGTAAGGTTGCGGTGATCTCCAAGGTATATCCGACAAGATCCCACACGGTATCCGCGCAAGGAGGTATCGCAGCTGCGTTAGGTAATGTCATGGAGGATAAGTGGGAATGGCACATGTATGATTGTGTCATGGGTGCAGATTCGTTGGGTGATCAAGATGCCATTGAATACATGTGTCAGGAAGCTCCGGCCGCCATCATTGAGCTTGAGCATATGGGGATGCCTTTTTCGCGTCTTGAGAACGGAAAAATTTATCAACGAGCTTTTGGTGGACACACCATAAACTTCGGACAAGAGATTGGTCGTCGCACATGTGCAGCAGCTGACCGAACTGGCCATGCGATGTTACATACGCTCTACCAGAAGAATATACAGGCTAATACTAATTTCTTTGATGAATGGTTTGCCCTCGAGTTGGTTCATGCAACCAATGGAGGCATTGCAGGCGTTATCGCCATTTGTATGGAGACTTCAGAAGTCGTTTTCTTTAAATCAAAAGCGACTGTTTTAGCCACAGGTGGCGGTGGACGGATTTTCCAAAGCACAACTAATGCCTATATCAACACTGGAGATGGTATGGGGCTTGCATTAAGAGCTGGCTTACCCCTTCAAGACATGGAGTTTTGGCAGTTTCATCCCACTGGTTTATATGGAACTGGGTGTTTGATGACTGAAGGTTGTCGTGGAGAGGGTGGATATCTGATCAACAAAGATGGCGAACGCTACATGGAGCGTTACTCCCCTCACTTGAAGGATTTAGATTGTCGTGATTTTGTATCTCGCTCTTCTCTGTTGGAAATCGCTGCCGGACGAGGATGTGGACCTAAAGGAGATCATGTGCTCTTGAAGTTAGATCACTTAGGTGAGGAGGTACTTAATGAGAGACTTCCAGGTATTTTAGAAATAGCACGAGTATTTGCAAACGTGGATCCAGTCAAAGAGCCTGTACCTGTGTTGCCAACTTGTCACTATCAAATGGGGGGTATTCCAACCAATTTTAATGGTGAAGTGTTAACCGTAGACGCTAATGGTAAAGATCAAGTAGTTCCGGGGTTGTTTGCTGCAGGTGAGTGTGCCTGTGTTTCTGTACATGGTGCAAATCGTCTTGGAACTAACTCACTTCTCGATCTTGTTGTTTTTGGACGTGCAGTCGGTTTGTTTCTTAAAGATAGAATAAAAAACGATCTCGATTTCTCTGCTGAGGATGGAGCAGCTATCGATAAAGCGATGACTCGCCTTAATAGGTGGAGGGATCCGAGTAATACAGAAAATCCCTATGAAATTCGTTCTCGAATCAAAATAATCATGCAAGAGTGTTTTGGTGTTTTTAGAGATCACGGGCCGATGCAAAAAGGCCTCTCCGAACTGGAAGAGCTAGAGCAGCGATTACTGAAAGCTAAGTTACATGATACTTCTAAAGTATTTAACACGACTCAATTTGAAATGTTCGAGCTCGACAATATGATGGCAACGGCATTGGCGACAGCACGTTCATCGCTCCACAGAACTGAGAGTCGCGGTGCCCATTCACGAGAAGATTACCCTGATCGTGATGATAAAAATTGGTTAGCTCACACAGTCTATTTTGAGGATAGTCGATTCACTACTCGTCCGGTAAATATGGAGCCAAAGGACATAGCACCGTTTCCAGTCAAAGAAAGAGAGCACTAGTTAGCTGAGGAATACACTATGACAACAGAAAATCGCACACTCATTTTTCAAGTTTATCGATTTGATCCTGAGCAAGACAAAAAACCTGAGATGCAAGCTTATACAATCAACATGGATGACTTTGAGGGTGAGATGCTCCTTCATGCCGTCGAACACTTAAAAGAAGCTGTTGATCCAACGTTGGGCTTCAGAAGATCTTGCAGAGAAGGTGTTTGTGGCTCCGATGGAATGAATATCAACGGCAAAAATGGTCTTGCTTGCGTGACTAAACTAGCGGATCTTCCGGATCATATTACCTTACAGCCTTTACCTGGCCTTCCGGTTATTAAAGATCTCATTGTTGATATGGAAGGCTTTTTTTCGCACTATAAATCCGTACAGCCGTACCTACAGAATAATATGCCAGAGCCTCAGTCTGAGCGACTTCAAACACCTGAAGAGCGTGCCAAGTTAGATGGAATGTATGAGTGTATCTTATGTGCGTGCTGTACTAGTTCATGTCCTTCTTTCTGGTGGAACCCAGACAAATTTTATGGTCCAGCAGCATTGCTTGCATCTTATCGTTTTATAGCAGACAGTCGAGATACATCAAAAGACGAGCGATTAGAGCAATTTAAAGATCCATGGAAGGTTAATCGTTGTCGCACTATCATGAATTGCACCAGTTCATGCCCCAAAGGGTTAAACCCAACTCATGCCATCGGTAAAATTAAGCAAGAGATATTTACACAAAGCTTTAAAAAAGAGTCTTAATGAATGAAAGTAAAGAAAGTTAGGTCACAGAAAGAGTTTGATCAATCCTCTTTTTTATCTGGTGAAAATGATTATATGGAATCTTTGTATGAAGATTTTTTACAAGACCCATCAAGTGTCACTAATGAGTGGCGTCAGTATTTTGATTCTATAGGTTCGTCAGCAGTTCCGGATGTCTCTCATCAAACAATTCGAGAAAACCTCATTCGCTCTGCGCGTCATTCTCTACCAGTCATGGTATCCGATGCGTCCGAGGGTCAAGAACGTGTTGATGCATTGATAAGGGCTTTTCGTCATTATGGTCATTTTCAAGCTAATCTCGATCCTTTGGGCCTTAATGCTTACTATAAACCAGACCCTCGCTTAACGCTTGAGTATCATAACTTGGGTCATGTGAATTCAAGTCAGACTTACTTATCGCGTGGTGTTTTACCTGGAGAAGAGGCATCTTTGTCAGCGATTTTTTCTGCTTTGCAACAAATCTATTGTCAATCTGTTGGTGTTGAGCTGATGCACATTGATTCAGAGGCTGAGCAGCAATGGTTATTAAATAAAATCGAAGATCCAAATTTACAAGCAGGGTTTGAGGATGAACAGTCAGTTGAGATTTTAGATGCCTTATCTGTTGCTGAGGGTTTTGAAAAGTATTTAGATGTCAAATATCCAGGCCAAAAGCGTTTCTCAATAGAAGGTTTAGAAACAGTTATTCCGATGTTGAATGACCTTGCTAACCAAGCTAAAAAGGGTGGTTTTGAGGAAGTTAAGATTGGTATGGCTCACCGTGGTCGATTAAATGTCCTTGTGAATGTGTTAGGGCAACCACCTCAGTCCCTGTATCAGATTTTTGACGGTAATATTGATCATGGTAATTTATCTGGGGATGTGAAATACCATCAGGGTTATTCCAGTGATGTCGTGACTCCCTCAGGACCGATTCATTTTTCTATGATGTTTAACCCTTCCCATTTAGAGTTTGTTAACCCCGTTGCTATGGGGGCGGCTCGCGCCAAACAAGATTGCTTCAATCACAAAGTTCAAACCGATTATGCATTATTAGTTTTATTGCATGGCGATGCTGCGTTTGTTGGTCAAGGCATTGTGACTGAATCATTAAACATGTCTAAAACAAGAGCTTATGATATTGGTGGCACAATCCACATTATCACAAATAATCAAGTTGGGTTTACTACGCATAACCCTCATGACTCTAGATCATCTTTTTACTGCACAGGCCCTGCAAAGTCGATCGAAGCACCTATCTTTCATGTGAACGCTGATGATCCTGTCATGGCAGTGAAGATCATGCGTTTAGCTTTGGAATATAGGCTGAAGTTTGAAAAAGATGTGGTGGTTGATTTGATTGGTTTCCGTCGCCACGGGCATCAAGAAGTGGATGAACCCAGAGTAACACAACCGTTGATGTATCATGCCGTCGATAGACATCCTGGTGTAAGAGCTCTCTTTGCGGACTCATTAATGAAAAAGCAGATTGTAAGCCAAGCTGCTCTTGATCAGAAACACGATGCCATACGAGAACGATTAGATCACGGTGAGTCTATGGTACAAACAGTGCCTAACCGTTCATCTAATGATTTTGAAATAAACTGGGCACCCTATTTTCATCAAGATTGGAGTGTATTCGCGGATACAACAGTCATAGAAGAAGACTTACAAGACTTAGGGAAGCGGTTATCTACAGTTCCTGAAAATTGTGATCTTCACCGTAATGTAAAGAAGATTTTGTTAGCACGTCAGAAAATGGCACAGGGCGAAATGATGCTAGACTGGGGTATGGCAGAAACTCTGGCTTATGCAACGTTATTAAAAGATGGCTTTGGAGTGAGGTTAGTCGGTGAAGATGCTCGACGAGGTACATTTTTCCATCGTCATGCTACCTTATTCGATCAGCATACAGGTACTGAGCACACACCTCTAGCTCAAATTGCGAAGCAGTACAATACACCATTCACAAATTGTGACTCAGTCCTATCAGAAACTGGTGCTTTAGGTTTTGAGTACGGGTATTCTATGACCAACCCTAAAACATTAGTATTGTGGGAAGCACAGTTTGGAGATTTCGCTAATGTTGCTCAGGTAATTATAGATCAATTTATTGCGTCAGCATGGCAGAAATGGCAGCGATTAAGTGGCTTGGTAATGTTATTGCCTCATGGTTATGAGGGCATGGGCCCAGAGCACTCATCTGCACGTTTAGAGCGATATTTACAGCTGGCTGCTCAGGAAAATATTCAAGTGTGTGTTCCAACAACGCCTGCTCAGATTTTTCACCTTTTGCGACGTCAAATGATTCGTTCTTATCGTGTGCCATTGATTGTGATGACACCTAAGAGTTTATTGCGTCATAAACTCGCAGTGTCACCATTAGAGGATTTGAGTCATAGTCAATTTTGTCCGGTTTTATCTGAAATTGATGACATTGATTCTTCCTGTGTAACTAGAGTGATTGCTTGTAGTGGAAAGGTCTATTATGAGTTGCTCGAAAAACGTCGTGAGCATCAATTAAATCATATCGCTATTATTCGTATAGAGCAGTTATACCCTTTTCCTTACGATGCTGTAAAAACTATATTAGCTTCGTATTCTAATGCGACTGAGTTAGAGTGGTGTCAAGAGGAGCCAAAGAATCAAGGTGCATGGTTTTTGATTCGTAGTCGTTTAGAGAAATTTTTACCGAGTTCTATGCATCTAATGTACTCGTGCAGAGTACCAATGGCTGCGCCATCAGCAGGTCATACCTCGATGTTTAAGAAGCACCAAGCAGAAGTGATCTCTCGTGCGTTAAGCTTAGAGGGTTTAGAGCCGTATTCAGTGAGGGCCATAAGAACAGAGTGAGTGTCTATTAAATGATATTAGAAATTATATAGGTTGATAAAGGAAACATAATGAGTATTGAAATAAAAGTGCCAGCTTTACCAGAATCTGTTGCTGATGCGACTGTAGCAAAGTGGTACAAAAAAGCCGGTGACCCTGTTTCACGAGATGAAAATCTTGTAGATCTAGAAACAGATAAGATTATGCTTGAGGTTCCAGCCCCACAATCCGGAGTACTAAAAGAGATCCTGCACACTGAGGGTGAGACGGTAACCGCTGATCAGGTTTTGGCGCTGATTGAAGAAGGTGAGGTCAGTGAAGCTACGCACTCACAAACTCAAGTTGACAGTGACAGTGTCGCATTGGAGCAACAGGTAGCATCAGATACATCTTCAGATGTACCACTCAGTCCGTCTGCCCGTCGTGCACTCGCTGAGACGGGTACTGATGTTTCACAAGTCGCTGGAACAGGTAAAGACGGTCGTATTACTAAAGAAGACGTATTGTCTTCACAGCCTAGTGTTTCATTGCCTCCTGTTGGTATGCGTGCAGAAGAGCGAGTACCTATGTCTCGATTACGTGCACGGGTTGCGGAGCGTCTTGTCGAAGTACAACAAAGTGCAGCCATACTAACAACATTCAATGAAGTGAACATGAAGCCAGTGATGGATTTGCGTAATAAATACAAAGAGGCCTTTGAGAAAACTCACGGTGTGCGCTTAGGTTTTATGTCATTTTTTACAAAGGCTGCAGTTGAAGCACTAAAACGTTTTCCTGCAGTAAATGCTTCTATCGACGGATCTGATATTATTTACCACCACTTTTACGATGTGGGAATTGCCATTGGTAGTGAGCGGGGTCTGGTGGTTCCTATATTGCGTAATGTTGAAAATATGTCAATGGCAGATGTTGAGCAGGGAATTCGCGACTATGCCGGTAAGGCTAAGACAGGCAAATTAGCGCTTGAAGATATGCAGGGTGGAACGTTTACTATCACTAATGGTGGTGTTTTTGGCTCGATGTTATCGACGCCAATTATTAATCCACCACAGACTGCTATCTTAGGTATGCATAATATTGTTGAGCGTCCCATAGTAGAAAATGGCGAAATTGTTGCTCGACCTGTTATGTATCTTGCTTTGTCCTACGATCATCGCGTGATTGATGGACGCGAGTCTGTGTTATTCCTAAAGACGATTAAAGATCTTATTGAGGATCCTTCACGTTTATTATTAGCTGTTTAGCTAAGAGTATAGTTAGTCACTATCGAGTTAATGCTTGCTAGTGGCTTGTTTTAATTTTAATTCAAGTAGAGAGAATTTTATGAATTTACATGAATACCAAGCCAAGGCGTTGTTGCAACAATTCGGTGTTGTGACTCCCAAGAGTGAAGTAATATCAACGCCTGAGGAAGCGATTAGTGCAGCAAATCAACTAGGTGGAGATACCTTTGTTGTTAAAGCGCAAGTTCACGCGGGTGGTCGAGGTAAAGCCGGCGGTGTGAAAATCGTAAAAGGAAAAGAGGCATTAGTAGAGGCAGTTAAATCCTTATTGGGAACACGCTTAGTGACTTTTCAAACAGATGCTGATGGCCAGCCTGTGAATCAGTTATTGATAGAAGAGCCATCTGATATTGATCGTGAGTTATACTTGGGTGCCGTAGTTGATCGCGCTACACAGCGTATTGTCTTTATGGCATCCACAGAAGGTGGAATGGACATTGAAGAAGTTGCTGATCAAACACCTGAAAAGATTGTTAAAGTAATTGTAAATCCAGCTGTTGGGATGCAACCGTTCCAGTGTCGTGAATTATTTTTTGCTTTGAACCTAGATACTAGTCTTATGCGAGATTTTACTAAGATTGTTATGGGTCTTTATCAACTTTTCGTCGACTGCGATTTAGGGTTAATCGAAATCAACCCACTAGTATTAACTAAAGATCATCGTTTAGTCTGCTTAGATGGGAAAATGAATGTTGACGATAGTGCACTATACCGTCGACCACAACTGCGTGATATGCGTGATACGTCTCAGGAAGATGAGCGTGAGACACGTGCACATCAGTGGGAACTCAACTACATTGCGCTGGATGGCGAAATTGGTTGCATGGTTAATGGTGCAGGCTTAGCTATGGCTACCATGGATTTAATTAAATTGTGTGGTGGTGAGCCAGCAAACTTCCTTGATGTTGGCGGTGGTGCAACTCGTGAACGTGTTACGGAAGCTTTTAAGATCATTGTGTCAGACAGTAATGTAAAGGGTATTTTCGTCAATATCTTCGGTGGTATTGTACGCTGTGATTTAATTGCCGATGGTATCATTGCAGCTGTATCTGACGTTGGTATTGATGTGCCTGTGGTGGTTCGTCTAGAGGGTAATAATGCTGACCTAGGTGCTAAGAAATTAGCGGAGTGTGAATTTAATATCATCCCTGCAGATGGTTTTACTGACGGCGCTAAGCGTATTGTCGAGTTAGTTAAATAAGAGGACGAAACAGAATGAGTATATTAATCAACAAAGACACTAAAGTGCTATGTCAGGGTTTTACCGGGAAACAAGGTACATTACATTCAGAGCAAGCTATTGAATACGGCACAAACATGGTCGGTGGTGTTACACCGGGCAAGGGTGGAACTCAACATTTAGGGTTGCCAGTTTTTGACAGTGTGAAAGAGGCGGTTAAGGCAACAGGCGCAACCGCTTCAGTGATTTATGTGCCTGCTGCTTTTTGTAAAGACTCAATTATTGAGGCGGTTGATGCGGGTATTGAACTTGTTGTTTGTATCACGGAAGGCATTCCAGTATTGGATATGATGGCTGTAAAAGCCTATATGGCAGAGTCTAGTGCTCGTCTGATCGGTCCAAATTGTCCTGGTGTTATTACTCCAGGTGAATGTAAAATCGGCATCATGCCAGGGCATATTCATAAACCGGGTAAAGTCGGTATTGTGTCACGTTCAGGCACGCTAACCTATGAAGCGGTACATCAGACCACGGGTTTAGGGTTTGGTCAAAGTACTTGTGTAGGTATAGGTGGTGATCCTATTCCTGGTACAAGTTTTATCGATGTACTGGCCATGTTCCAAGAAGACGATCAGACTGAAGTGATTGTGATGGTGGGCGAGATAGGAGGTTCTGCTGAAGAGGAGGCCGCCGCATTTATTAAAGCTAATGTCACCAAGCCTGTTGTTTCCTATATTGCTGGTGTTACCGCACCTCCAGGTAAGCGTATGGGCCACGCTGGTGCTATTATTGCTGGTGGTAAGGGTACTGCTGCAGAGAAATTTGCAGCTCTAGAAGATGCCGGTGTGCACGTGGTTAAATCTCCCGCTGAGATTGGTAATGGCGTTGCCCAGGTGATGGGCGTCACTGTTGAATAACCAGTATACTATATTTTCCGCGCTGTCGAACAACAGTGCGGAATATTAAAAACCACCCCGTAATTTTTTTCTTAACTACTTGTTAATTCTCTCTCATTGCCTTTAAAAACTTGTATTCCGTATTTGTAATTTTTACACTTCAAGCATTTACTGAATAGTTTTGTCTTGGTGCAGAATGGTGGGTGTGATCACTTGAATAAGAACCCAATGGGTGAATCCCCATCTAAACCTGTGATTACCAAACGTCAAAAAACAGTTCCTAGGGGTGATCACAGAAGCTCTACGTTGAGTTCAAGTTCAGATGACTTGTTATTGACTACAGCTCTATCAAATTCATTTAAGTCGAAAAAGAGCATCATACCATTTCCAGATTTTGATCCAGCTTCGGTTCGTATGACGGCCGCTCATATCGATCGTCGCCCATCTTCTTTAGAGATTGCTCCTAAATATCTAGTATCGGAATCATTAGGAATAAATAAAAGCCACTCTTATATAAATTTTGGTGAAACACAATGTGAATTCAATGAGGTAGTAGGTCAGGGTGCTCATGGTAACTTGATGAGGGGTAATGTATCTGGGAGTAAGCAAGACCGCTTTGTCCGTAAATGCTTTTTTCTTCAAGAGGATGGTAGTTCCGCACAGGATAAAAAATTTCAACTTCGCACTGCGGTCAAAGAGTGGTTTTTCTATCAGGAGTTCAGTCATAAGACTTTTCTTTTTCTAAATCAATTGGATTATGACGATGTGATGAGTCATTTGAGAAAAATTGAACATCTTGAATCATACTTGTTGAAATCAATTGTTCTAGTCTCAGATAGCATATATTTAAACAGTATGCCTCGCCTTGTGATGCCTGATTTGGGACGGCCATTTGAAAAAGTCATTAACGAGGATTTAATATTTCATCATGGTACACAGCCCAGCCATGTTAAACCATTTAAGATGAGTCTACGCTGTGTGTTTCAACGGCTTAAAGACATTCTCGATATTTTGTTTGCGATGCATCAATCAGGCGTCGTTCACGGTGATGCAAAGATGGTAAATTTTGTATGGGATGATCATTTATGTGCACATGCCGTTGATTTTGGTTATAGCTATTACATGAATGAAGACCAGATTGTTGATTGGATTACTTGTCCTACGTATTTTCATTGGGATGATTTGGATTATTTATCTAGAATACTGTCTACACGCCATCTTAATACAAGAAAATTTGGTCCTTTTACTGATATTTATGCTTTGGTGCGTTATTTGTCTTTGTATCATAGTACCGTTAGAGCATTAAGGATATTTCCATCATCACTGTTTCTCAATCTATCCTCATTTCGTTTGGTTGAGTTGTTAGACGATCAGGCGTATCAAGTTCACTATGAAGCGAATAATTTTTGGGTGAGGGCCTTAGCTTGTTTCGGTACACATGACTTCAAAGAACTACTCAATTTTGAGCTTGATACTATGTCAGAGTCAGAGGAAGGTAGTGTAGTTAATGATGGAACATACTCAGTGATGCTTGTATGGTTAGTGTGTACGACTTTATATCGAGAGACACAGCATGATGTTCGTTTGACGATCGATAGCAACCAACTAAATATTCGTTTATATGATCTTTCAGGCGATGACCAAACCTTGCTCCCTCAGGGTATAGATGGGAGTAATTTAAGGCAGATTGAGACATTATCGATATGCCATCAGGGAATTTTTTCTTCTTTTCAATCGCAGACTGCATTTGATGAATCGATTGATGCGTATTGTATGCGGTATTCCAAATAATGCTTGGCGAAGTCAATTTTTTTATTAGTCTATTCTCTTATCATATTGTTTCTATGCAATAAATCATCGTATATGATGAGTATTCAAGGATTGAATGGGAAATTGTACACCTCATTGACTATAATTTAGTTTGTAGGGCCGTGTGTACAAAATAGGGAGGAAATGATGAGACTAAAGTCTGTTGACGATTATCAAGCACAGTTCTCTGATGCTATTGGCAAAGTGTATGCTAGGGGTGCAAATGATCAACATTTTAACGCCTTGATTCACCCCGAGATACTTCAGGATCCAAAGTCTGAAATCGCACTACACGAGGTTAAGTCTCTCGTTCTATATGCAGTATTTTACATGATTAGCAGATATATGGATGATCATCCCGCTAAACAATCGTTGTGGCAAAAAATACTAGGTGTCGAACACGATGATGCCATCATGTGGGAGATTGATATGGCAGTCACAAATGGTATTTACAACCGAATCTCTGGTGTTAATGATCCGATTGATATTTGTGTGCGTGATGTGATTCGGATGATCGAAGGACACACAAGAAGAGCATTGCGGCATCCTAGTGAGCCCAGGAATGCGGCTTTCTTGAATCTGGTGCGAGCAATCTATAAGCAAACGCACCATTTACAGTGGCACTTTAGTCAAAGCTTGATGACCTTGCTATTCGAGAGTAATGAATAGACTCATCGCTGCGTTAGGTTCTTGATGTATCAAATCTTGTCGCATTCGTGGTGGTAATGATATTTACTATTCTATATCAGTAGCCTTAAAAAAATATAACAATCTTATAAATAGTTCTTCTAAGCATCAGAATCGCTTGCCCTATCAGCCTATACAGAAAAGGCTCATCATGGAATACAGACACTATTTTTTTGGCTAACGCCACATACAATAACATTCTTTACTAAGGGAGTATTAACAATAACGATTTGAGCTGACCGAACTATTTGAAACACCTCTCTCTAATTTATAAAAAAGGCGAACAACTCTGTGAAAAAAACAGGCTTGAGCATCGGATCATCGATCTCAAAATTGTATAGCATAGTTGTCTAGTCAGAGGATTTACCGCTGTTTATTAGATTACTGGCTTGCACGCACGACAAAAAACTTCAAAGATAGTTTTTCGTCGTGCATCAATTATTGAATAGGTGGTGGTCGGGCTACATTTTCAAGGATGAAAACTTCTTACGCTGCCAGACGATAGGCGCAATCGCAATAACTTTAGTGTTGTAATAGTTGAGTGGAGGGGTGGTAGCCTTCGGGTTAGTGCTCGAAACAGTGAAGCGCCCTTCGGCCGGACTTTTTTGTAAATAACGAGGTAAGATGAGATTATTTTCTAACTCAACAATACAGAGTTGGTTGACGTATAGAGGAATTTTGTTATTAGGTATGCGAATTCCTCCAATATAGTCTCCACAAGAGAAGTAGGGTTCCATGGCGTTATCAGTGATGCTAATCACAATGGCATTAGGATTATTTTGTTTGAAGAGCTGCACTTCTTTGTAAATTAATTCTTCTTCTTTGAGGTTCTGTTGAACCAGTGTTTCATTGGCTTGATGAGCAGATTCATTTAGACCGGAGTTGAGTGATTCATAGCTGCGAGGTGGCATACCATCCCCAGTGAGTAACCACTCTGTAGAGCAAATTAGCCCTTCCTTTTTTAGTGATTCAACGATGCGGTTTGCGCCTTTTTTGGAGAGAGGATTTTTTCCTTGCTCCCATCCTTGTAGCGTATTTGCGCTGATGCCATGTTTTTTTTCAAATAATTTACGAGTTGTGATGCCAGCTAGAACGCGTGCACGTTTGACGCGGTCACCTGAGGAGGCCAGTGTGGTTTCAATGTTCATAATATACTCCCTGTGATTATCCCTATCATCGAGGTGAAATCATCATACAGGTAAATATTTGAAACGCCTAGTCTGTTACTCATGATTGTTATTGAGGATGACTAAGTTCGACACCGTTTTGAGGCTTTTTCAGGGGGAAAATCATCACACATTGATGTTTAAAAATGAACAGTTCGTCTCGTATAATTCAAGTTTATCAAATAAGGGAGTAAATATTCGGAATAAGAGAGTATTTTTTGTACCATAAAAAATCTTGACAATTTTTAATACCGGTGATTATATGAGTAAAAAATGGTTTTAATTTAATTTATAAGACCTTTATTTGGTATTTAATGAAATTTCATATCACGACTATCATAGAAGGCGTCAGTCATGGTGAATAGAGACAAGGAGAAACTGAAGCGGTTGTGGCAAGACATACTCTCAGATGTCAAGAAGGTGTCATCCACCAAGTCTGCTGCATTAGATGAGTACGGTTATGTACAGAAGCAGCTTAGATTAAATGCTTTAGGTGCCAAGACTCATTCAGCTGTGGTTATCTCTGGTAGTAAAATATGGATTACTGTCAGGGAAAGGCAAGTTCTATTCGGTTTATGTTGCGGCTTGAGTGCTATTGAGATTTCCCAGTGTGTTCAGCTATCCCATCGCACAGTCGAATATTACACCAGTAATTTAAAAGCAAAATTTCATGTTTTTTCTAGACAAGCTCTGATTGATCTAGTGATTTCGCGTACGACATTTTTAAATGAGTGTCGAGAGCTGGATAAGGAGCTCTGTCGTGATGAAATAGGAAGCGTGTGATAAAACGAATATTTCTTTATCCACAATAAGTGTGGATAGTCGTGTGAGTAAAGCAGGTATAATTAATATAACTAATTGATATTAATGTCTTTTAATGTTTTCACTAAAAAATTATCACTTTATAATCTTTGTCATTTCTGATCTATAAGTGGGTTAATGATGTCTCATTCGTGGCTCATCAGTTCTGTATCAATTTTTTTGTATCCAAAGTAGATTTGATATCAGTTTTCCACAAAAAATGTGGATAAACGTGTGCGTAATGCAGGTATAGTATAGATAGAGTATTGATATTTAATAGCTTTTTTATTATCACTAAAAAATTATCATCTCATAAGGTTTGTCATTTTTTAATCAGTAAGAGTGATAAATATGTCTCGTCAATGCCTTATCAGTTTTCCATTGTCGTTCTATAAATTCAGATTTCATCAATAATGGGTTTTCCACAAAAAATGTGGATAAGCGTGTGTGGAATAGCGGTATACTGTGTGTAGATATATGATAATTAGTATTTTTTTTATTATAACTAAAAAATTATCATTTCTTAATCTTTTCTATTGTTGCCGGCTGGAAATATTAAAGTTTCGGGAAGTTAATCACGCCATCGACTTTCTTTTGTGCGGTACTGGTCGGTGAGTAAGGTGTTTTAAAACATATTATGTGAATAAAGGTGTGGTTAATGCGAGCGTGATGTTTGTAATATTCTGATAGATATAACTAATTTTATTATCATTGAAAGCTTAAAATTGTATAAGGTTTGTTATTGTTTTCATTGGTACCGTTCACGTCAAGATGATGGTAACACGTCAAATTTTATCTAATAACAAAAAAGTAAAATGACGAACTACTAAAACGTCAGGTTGAGGGAATATTTTTCTGTGGATAACTCTGTGTAAAGACTTACTAGGCAAAGTTTAACTAAAGAGTAAAGGCGAGGATAAAATATTAAATAAATAATTTTATTACTTTTAAAACAATGGTTTGTATTTATATATCAATAATTAACCTAATGTTTATCACCTACGTGTAGGTTTTATTCATGTGTGAATAACTTTCATTGAAACGCACAACTGTGGTGTCTTAATGAATCAAAAACAATGTTGGCCAAGGGATATTTGAGTAAGCCATAGAAAGTGTACTGTGCCTCTTGAGCAGGCTGAGGCACAGCATAGATAAGTTTTGCTAGCGATCGCTGATGTTGCTAACATCGCGTTGTGTTGGACCTGTATAAAGCTGGCGAGGACGCGCCAAGCGACGATTAGGGTCGCTCATCATTTCCATCCACTGAGATATCCAGCCAACAGTTCGTGCAATTGCAAAGATCACAGTGAACATGTTGCTGGGAATGCCAAGTGCATTTAGTGTGATGCCCGAGTAAAAATCAACGTTTGGATAAAGCTTCTTCTCAACAAAGTATTCATCTTCTAAAGCTATTTTTTCGAGTTTCATGGCTAGCTTGAAAATGGGATCGTCATGACAGCCAACGGTGTCCAGCACCTCGTGACATGTTTGCTGCATCACTTTGGCACGTGGATCGTAGTTTTTATACACGCGGTGACCAAAACCCATCAGTCTAAATGGGTCATTTTTATCTTTGGCTTTGGCAATGTATTCACTAATACGATCTTCGCTACCAATTTCCTGCAACATACGTAAACATGCCTCATTGGCGCCACCGTGCGCGGGACCCCACAGCGCTCCAATTCCTGCAGAGATACAGGCAAAGGGATTAGCCCCTGTTGAGCCTGCAACTCGAACAGTTGAAGTGGATGCATTTTGTTCATGGTCCGCATGCAGTGTGAAGATACGATCCATTGCGCGACTAAGCACTGGATCAGGTTTGGTCGTATCGTCATAGGGCGTGCCAAACATCATGTTAAGGAAGTTTTCAGCGTAGGATAGTTCATGTTTGGGGTGCATGAAGGGTTCACCAATCGAGTATTTATAGCTCATTGCCGCTAAAACTGGCATTTTGGCCACGAGGCGAATAGCAGAAAGTTCGCGTAATTCTGGATTATTGATGTCTAATGAATCGTGGTAGAAAGCGGATAGAGCACCAACAACGCCAACCATAATGGCCATAGGGTGGGCATCACGTCTAAATCCACAAAAGAAACGATTGATTTGATCATGCACGTTGCTGTGTTTTTTGATCATGTGGATAAACTGATCTTTTTGATCGGCATTGGGTAAGTCACCGTGCATGAGGAGGTAGCAGACTTCCATGTAGTCGGTATCAAAAGCGAGTTGATCGATGGGGTAGCCGCGATGGAGCAAGATACCCTGTTGTCCATCGATGAATGTGATTCCAGATTCACACGCAGCGGTTGCCCCAAAGCCTGGGTCAAAGGTAAAATGTTGAGTCTTAGGAACGGGTTTAATGTCAATCACGCTTTGGCCCAATGAGCCATCTAGGACAGGGCAGTCTATCGATTCGTTATTTAATGTTAGTGTAGCGTGCTTGTCGCTCATGTGCGGTGCTCCTCAATCATCAGTGAATAGGTTTTGTATGGTTTTGTAGCCATCTTGGCATCGGATGTTCCGAATGTAGCGATAGCTTACCGGATGCAGGCTTATTATTAAAGAACCGTTAGATACCCCTCTGTTTTTTGGGTGTTATTTGTCCGTTGAATGCGCTATCAATTCGTTGAGAGCTGAGCTATACTGCACCGCCTGTGAGGCGAGAGCCTCCTGTACATGGGGTGTCTGTCAATGACAGCGGATACATACCCGCCAATTAAATCAACCAAAGAGGTCTTACTATGTCATTAAGCGCACAGCAAAAAGCTGAGATTGTTAAAGAGTATCAATTAACACCCAGTGATACAGGTTCTGCCGAAGTGCAGGTAGCTGTATTAACCATGGATATCAAAAGCTTGACAGAACATTTCAAGCAACACATCCATGATCATAACTCACGTCGAGGTTTGTTACGCAAAGTGAGTCAACGTCGTAAATTACTAGATTATCTAAAAAACAAGGACTTAGAGAGATATCGCAGCTTAATTAGCCGATTAGGTCTTCGTCGATAAATTCAAATTAGAGGAAACTGAGTGAATAAATTAACCCAAACATTTCAATACGGCCAACACACGGTCACATTAGAAACCGGCGAGATTGCTCGTCAAGCCAATGGATCTGTTATCGTAACCATGGGCGATACCATGGTGTTGGTAGCGGTAACGGCTAAAAAAGAGGCAGACCCAAGCCGAGGCTTTTTTCCATTAACGGTTAGCTACGTTGAAAAGACGTACGCTGCAGGTAAAATCCCAGGTGGTTACTTTAAACGTGAAGGTCGTCCGACTGAACACGAAACCCTAACTTCCCGTTTGATAGATCGTCCAATTCGTCCTTTGTTTCCTAAAGGTTTCATGAACGAAGTTCAGGTAGTTGCAACGGTAATGTCTTTAGACCCTGAAGTGAGTGCAGATATTCCTTCATTGATCGGTGCGTCAGCTGCTTTAGCCATTGCCGGTGTGCCTTTCAATGGTCCATTGAGTGCGGCACGTGTTGGTTACAAAGACGGTGAATACTTATTAAACCCATCACTAGAAGTGGTCAAGGAATCACAACTAGACTTAGTAGTTTCTGGTACAGAAGACGCCGTCTTAATGGTCGAGTCTGAAGCTAACCAACTTTCTGAAGAAGTTATGTTGGGTGCTGTATTATTCGGTCACGAGCAAATGCAAGTGGCGATTGAAGCCATTCGTGCGTTAGCACAACAAGCTAATGTCACGCTATGGGAATGGAGTCCAGCTCCTGAAAATGATGCGTTGATCGCACAAGTGACTGAACACGCCAGTGCAGGTATTAAAGCGGCTTATAGTATCAGTGACAAGATGGCACGTAATGAGGCGATGTCAGTCGTGGTTGATCAAACCATAGCCGCGCTTTGTTCAGAAGATCAAGAAGACGCACCAGCAGCCGGTGATGTGAAAAAGATCATTCACAACATCGAAAAAACAACCGTACGTCACAATGTTCTGGACGGTCATCCACGCATCGATGGTCGTGACACGGAAACAGTACGTCCAATTACCATTGAATTGGGTAAGTTGCCACGTGCACACGGTTCTGTGGTCTTTACGCGTGGTGAAACGCAAGCGATTGTTGCTGCCACATTGGGTACTGAGCGTGATGCGCAATTGATTGATGCGTTAAGTGGTGAATACCGTGATAACTTCATGCTGCATTATAACTTTCCTCCTTACTGTGTTGGTGAAACAGGCATGATGTCTGGTCCTAAGCGTCGTGAAATCGGTCACGGTAAATTGGCCAAGCGTGCCATGATGGCAGTGGTGCCCACCTTGGAAGAATTCCCTTATGTCTTGCGTGCGGTGTCTGAAATCACAGAATCTAACGGTTCAAGCTCAATGGCCAGTGTTTGTGGTGCCACCTTATCCTTGATGGATGCCGGTGTACCAATTAAAGCACCGGTTGCAGGTATCGCGATGGGTCTGATCAAAGAAGACCAAAAGTTTGCGGTATTAACCGACATTCTGGGTGATGAAGATCACTTAGGCGACATGGATTTCAAAGTTGCTGGTACCGAAGCGGGTGTAACAGCCTTGCAAATGGATATCAAAATCCAAGGCATAACACGTCAAATCATGGAAGTTGCACTTGAGCAAGCAAAACAGGCTCGTTTGCACATCTTAGGTTTGATGAATCAAGCCATCAGCCAGCCTCGCGAGTCCGTGTCACAACACGCGCCACGCATTACTACCATTAAAATCCATCCGGACAAAATTCGTGATGTGATTGGTAAGGGCGGTGCAACGATTCGTGAGTTAACCGAGTCTACCAATACCACTATCGATATTTCAGATGATGGTATTGTTAAAATTGCTGCAGTGAATGCTGAAGATGGTGAAGCAGCAATGCGTCGTGTGGAGGAATTAACGGCTGTCCCAGAAGTGGGTAAGCAATACGACGGTAAAGTCGTGAAGTTAATGGATTTCGGTGCGTTTGTTGAATATATGCCAGGGCGTGAAGGTCTTGTTCATGTGTCGCAAATAGCAGAAGCGCGAGTTGAGAAAGTCGCCGACTACTTGTCAGAAGGTCAAGCGGTCACGGTAAAACTGATTGAAATTGATCGTCAGGGTCGTGTGCGTTTGAGTATTAAACAAGTGGAGGAAGAAACTGCGGTAGCATCACCTGCTCCGGTGGATGCCGAGTGATAACTCACAACTATAAAAAAGGCCACTTCTGTGGCCTTTTTTATACTAATTAGTCTCTACTCTTGGGGAATAGATATTGCTGATTTTACTATAGATTATTCATCATCCCCGCCTGAGAAGGGAACATTTAAATCACCAGCAATAGCCTCAAGATCCTTACATCTTTTACCCCCTTTCCCTTTATCGCTACAATGCAGTGCTTTTGCAATGACGAGAATCGCTACCTGTGGATTCTCGGCCACTCCTGGAAGATTTTCTCCCGATGGTGCTGCAGCACCAGATAGTGGCAATGCCATGGCGCCACACACGGCTGCGCTAATAATTAACGTTTTCATTGATTTCATACTAAAGACCTCGCTTGTTGTATTGCAGGCACAATTACCTGCTCATGACTTATTATAGGTTAAAATAATCTATTTTTCACAAAATTTTCACCTTAATTTGGTGATTGTAATAATTGGTAAAAGAGTTAGTGGTTGACCTGTTATTGTTATGATTTATGTTCACTGTCATGAGTGAAAGGCTTAATAATAACCGTTTCTTTTGATATATCCGTATTGCGAAGTAGTGATTGAGAGCACGATTAATCCATACAATTTAAAGTCTTCAGCTCACCTGATTAATGAGGGATCATGAGTTAATAACCCCGTAGTGCATCGCTACAGCAAGCTTGTTGTAATGACGGCTTTAAATAAGTGATATGGTGAAAACTTGCACGGGGTGGTTTGGGGGCTGTTCGGTATCGCGATGGGTGTACGGTCATGTCCTGTCTGGTTAGTGGTCTGTCTGGTATTAGCGGTAGGTACCGCTTTGTCTCGATACCGTCGTTGGGCACATGGTATGTGGTTAGGTGTGTTCTGCCTAGCTTATGGCTACGGAGCTTTCATGCAAACACGATCCTCTCAGCTACCATTAAAACTCGATGAGCCAACTCAAGGTGCCTTAATCGGTCAGGTCATCAGTGTTCCAGAGAGAAGTCAACACGCAACGCGGTGGTTAGTGCATGCAGACTCATGGCGGGGGCAAGCGGTGTCTGCTCGAGTGCAATTGAGTCTTTATGGCAGTCACGCTGTTGTTCATGTGGGGGAGCGATGGCAATGGATGGTTCGATTAAAACCCATGCATGGATTATCCAATCCGGGTGGGTTTGATTGGCGATCGTATCAACGTTTCCACCATATTGATGCTAGAGGGTACGTGGTGAGTCAGTTGCCATCATATCGGTTACACCGTGGTTCATCCTGGTCGGTCAATGCTATCCGCGAGCGCTGTCATGATGTGATTGATGCGGTTGTCACTGATCCCATAGTGTCATCGACGATAAGCGCTTTAACGATAGGGTTGCGTGATGACTTATCTAGCTCGCAATGGAAAATTTTACAGCGCACTGGCACCAGTCACTTGGTCAGTGTTTCGGGGCTACATATCACCTGGGTGGCTTTGATGTGTTATCAGCTGGCCTATTGGTCGTGGTGTCGGTGCCCTGCTTTACTGATACGTTACCCCGCACCTTGGGTGGCCATGAGTGTTAGCCTTATCGCTGCTATAGGTTATGCCATTTTATCAGGTTGGGCGTTACCGGCACAGCGGGCCTGTTGGATGATATGTACCGTACTATGGGGTCAATGTGTGATGAATCCTTGGCCTTTGAGTCAGCGTTTGTTAACGGCTGTATTGATCATGTTAGTGATGAACCCTCTGGCGATGAATACCGCCAGTTTTTGGTTGAGTGTGTCAGCAACCGCATGGATAGGCTACGCCATGCTCGGTCGCTCGTTGAACAGAGGGCGATTAAGGCTGTGGATCACTTTTCAGGGATATCTATTAATCGGTTTATTGCCTTTTAATGCAGCGTATTTTGGTGTCATATCAGGTACAGGATGGTTAGCGAATGCTTGGGCGGTACCATGGGTATCGTTTGTGGTGTTACCGATCAGTTTATTAGGCGTTTTAATGGTCGCGTTGCATTTACCCGGAGCAGTGATCCTGTTGCACTGTAGTGCATGGTCTCTAAAACCGTTGTGGTTGGGTTTAACATGGATGAGTCATCACACTGCATGGCTGTGGCATCATAGCTTATCGGGTATGGCGTTGGGTTGTGTTATGGTCGCAACGGTGTTGTTGTGTTTGCCACGCGGTATGCCAGGTCGTGGTTTTGCTTGTTGTTGCTTTTTACCCTTGTTGTTTCCCCTACAGTCAAGGCCTGAGCCCGGATCGGTCTGGATGACGGTTTTAGATGTGGGGCAGGGCTTGGCGGTGGTGTTACAAACAGCGACGCACGTGATGGTTTATGATGCAGGTCCTCATACCTATGGTGGATTTGATGCAGGTCGACAAGTGGTGTTGCCGTATTGGCGCCGATTAAATTATCCACTGATCGACCGTTTGATGATTAGTCACGGTGATAATGATCATGCAGGGGGTGCTCTTGCATTATTAGAAACCGGTTTAGTGCGTTCATTAATGACCAGTGATCGCCAGCAATTTTCAGATTGGCACCCAAAATCCTGTTATGCAGGCCAAGTGTGGCATTGGGATGGTGTGCAATTTAAGGTGATGTGGCCGATTAAGGGCATGCCATATCAAGGTAATAACAGTTCTTGTGTTTTGCGTGTTGATAATGGTCAAAAGTCCATTTTATTAACCGGAGATATTGAAAAACCGGTTGAGCAACAGCTGTTACAACATGCTCGCCTTTCGTTAGCTGCAACCATACTCGTAGCACCTCATCACGGCAGTCGAACCTCATCCTCTTGGCCATGGGTACAGGCAGTGAACCCAAAACGAGTGATATTTTCTCAAGGTTACTTAAATCGCTACCATTTTCCATCTACTGAAGTTGTGTATCGTTATCATCGACTTCATGCAATAACCTATGCGACAAGTCGAGAGGGGGCAATTCGTGTCAAAGTGCCTCCTAAAAAAAATATCGTAGTACAAACGTCAGGTTAGCGTTTGATAGGAGTGTCGTGGGTGAGCTATCAAATCATTATTTTTTAGTATTTTTTTTATTATACGTGTAACCTATGATAGAAAAATGGGTAGCTAGTTTAGAGTGTCTTCTAATGATACGTGTTAACCTTGATAGAATCACAAGGAATCGAAATGAATAAAAAACTATTGCAGTTCTCAAAAAGAGGAAATTTACCATCACTGGGTGAGATGGTATCGCAGTATGCAGCAGAAGTTTCAAAAACACGTGATGACTTAATTGGGATGAACTTAGGGGCCCCCGGAACAGGCGCTCCGAGCAAGGCATTGGATGCTCTTCGAGAGCAGATGGCACACGATGTCCTAGGTTATACTGCTATAGAGGGATTACCTTTTCTTAGGCAGCGTATCAGTCGTATGTATCAAGAGGAGTTTGGCCAGGTCGTGTCACCTGAAAATATTTTAGTCACTTATGGAGCTTCATCAGCTATGATGTTGGCTTGTATTGCGATGACTGACGAGGGTGACAAGTTAGCTGTTCCACTGCCTTGTTATAATAATTATCTGGTTGCATTTCAGAGTTTAGGATTAGATTGTGAATATATAGAAACAACCCATGAGAATAATTTTTGTATCACCGCAGAAGACATAAAGCTACTTGACTCATCAACTCGTGCGATTATTCTTGTGAGTCCTTCTAATCCTACAGGCTCAATTATTCCTGAGAAAGAGTTCAAGAAGATTATTGCGGTATGCCATGAGCGTGGTATTACCGTTATTTCCGATGAAATTTATCAGCATATCACTTACACCGGAGAAGGGCCTTCAATGACAGCACTTGCCTATTCAAAGGACTGCATTGTGATTAATAGTTTTTCAAAATATTATTCGATACCTGGGTGGCGTGTCGGCTGGATGGTCATACCCGATGGCTTAGTGGAGCAGATGCAGTCTCTTGCGCGCAGCTATTTTGTCTCACCTGTGTCTCCTGCTCAATACGTTGCTGCAAACACGATGGATTGTGTCGATGAGCTTCAAGAGCATGTCAGTGTGTATGCTAAAAATCGTGAAATTTTGTTGGAGCGCATGCCAAAAATAGGATTTGATCGACTCCCTGCAACCGAGGGGGCCTTTTATCTCTATGCGCATATTCTTAATTTTCATAATGACAGTTTTGATTTTTGTAAGAAAATGGTTAGAGAGGCTGGTGTTATTGCTAGCCCCGGAAAGGCCTTTGATCCAATAGCTGGTGATGATTATGTGCGTTTTTCATATGCAGGAACGACGGACAGTATTCAGATGGCGTTAGATCGACTAGAATGTTGGACAAAAAAACTCTGACTATCAATCTACGTACAACGAGCGACTCTCGGTATATTGATATTGTTCCTATCGACTTTTGGTTATAAAATTTCATTTTTTTCAATAAGTTAAACTTCGATCACGCGTTACATTGCAAATGTGGTCATTGCTTAATGGGAATAAGGCGGATGCCTTCAGTGGGCTGGGTCTTTTGTGTTCGCTTATTGAGAAAAGGTACGGTAGAATTGAGCGCTTTATTATGTTGTCTCTTAGAAGGTGCTGTGCATGAAGTTACATTCCCCAGGGTTTCAGACGTATACACGTTTAGTCAAAGACGCAAAACAATATTGGCACTTATTTATTATTGGTGCCATTGGTACCGTAGTACTTTCCAGTGTTGATGCAGGATTGACGTGGCTGTTGAAACCGATACTGGATAAGGGCTTTATTGACCGCGATCAGAGTTTTATTGCTTGGCTACCGTTAATTATTTTCGGTGTTTTTATTTTTCGAGGTGCTGGGGGCTTTATTTCTGATTATTGTATCAGTCGCGTTGCGCGCAGTGTTGTGACGGATTTTCGTCGACGTTTATTCACACACTACATGAAACTACCAGCGAGTTTTTATGACCGCTGTCGTTCCGGTGATTTATTAGGTGTTATTATCTATAACGTTGATCAGGTAGCGCAAGCCTGTTCAAGCTCACTAATTACCGTCTTACGGGAAAGCTCATTATTGATCGGACTGATTATTGTCATGTTCAGTATTAGCTGGCAGTTATCATTATTTTTTATGGTAGTGACGCCGTTTATTGCATGGGTGGTACGCTGGAGTGCCTCACGATTACGCCGGTTAAGTGGTAAGGTCCAAGACTCCATAGGTGATGTTACTTCGGTTGCTAGTGAGGGCATTGAAAATTATAAAGTGGTTCGTATTTTTGGTGGGCAGGCTTATGAAGTCAATAAGTTCTTTCATGCTACTAGGCGTAATTTACAGCAATCATTAAAAGTAGTTGTGACCAATAGTATCGGTTCTGCATCGGTTCAAATTCTTGTGTCTATTCCAATTTCTGGCACGTTATTTTTTGCGACGATGCCATCATTTAACTTTTCAGCTGGAGGTTTTGCTGCGATTATTGGTGCGATGGTCAGTTTGTTACGCCCCTTTCGTCGGTTGACTACCGTAAATGCGACTTTTCAAAAAGGTATCGCAGGTACTGAGAGTATTTACAAGATGCTAGAGCAACCTATAGAGCAGGATACGGGTGAACAGGAGTTTTGTAGCGTGAACGGTGCATTGACTTTGAATAATGTATCTTTTCGTTATGATCAAGATAGTAATTGGGTGTTGAATGATATTTCTTTAACAGTGCCTCAAGGTAAAATGGTTGCGTTGGTCGGACGCTCTGGTGGTGGAAAAACAACTTTGGTCAATCTATTGCCGCGATTTTATGAAATTAATCAGGGTGAAATCTTATTAGATAATAAAAATATCAATGAATACACGTTGAGTTCCTTGCGCCAGCAGTTTTCAGTTGTTTCTCAAAATACGACTTTATTTAATGATACGATTGCCAACAATATTGCTTATGGTATGAAAGATATCAGCGATGACGATGTACGTGCAGCAGCACAAGCAGCCTGTGCTGATGAGTTTATTGAACGTTTCCCCCGGCAATATGACGAAATGATTGGTGAGGACGGTATTTTACTTTCTGGTGGTCAGCGACAGCGTATCGCAATTGCACGCGCGTTATTAAAGAAAGCACCTATTCTCATTTTAGACGAGGCAACTTCGGCGCTAGATAGTCACTCGGAACAGCATATACAACGTGCATTAGCTTCTTTGATGGAGTTTTCTACCTCTATCGTGATTGCGCATCGCTTGTCGACGATTGAAAATGCAGACTGGATTGTTGTGTTAGACCAGGGTCGTATTGTTGAGCAGGGCACGCACAGTGATTTATTAGCTGCACAAGGTGCTTATGTCGAGTTACGTAATGTGCAATTTCGTGATGAAGTTGTACTAGACACGATAGCCTAATGTCTAAAAACTTCCTTATAAAGCACTGGTACCAGGAACGAAACCACGTATGGCTGGCTTATTTATTAGCGCCATTTTCTTGGCTCTATCAATGTATTATCACACTACGACGGTGGTTGTATTGTTGTGGTATTTTAAAGCGTTATCGTCTTGATGTGCCTGTGATCGTAGTGGGTAATATTACCGTTGGTGGTACAGGAAAATCACCGTTAACAGCGGCTATTGTGCATCAATTACAACAAGCGGGTTATCGTCCGGGCTTGATCAGTCGAGGTTATGGAGGGCAATCAAAGACATGGCCACAATGGGTCGCTGCCGATTCAAATCCAGAGTTAGTTGGCGATGAGCCGGTTATGCTAGTCCAGCACACTGGTTGTCCGATGGTGGTAGGGCCTGACCGTGTTCAGGCTGCACGTACTTTACTGGAACAAGCTGACTGTAATGTGATTATCAGTGATGATGGTTTGCAACATACAGCACTGATGCGTGACATTGAGATCGCTGTAGTGGATGGTGAGCGTCGTTATGGAAATGGTCAATGTTTGCCAGCGGGCCCTCTGCGTGAACCCTTATCACGATTAAAGACGGTAGATGCGGTTGTGTGTCAGGGGCAAGCTCATGCGAATGAGTATGCAATGACATTGTCACTAGCAGAGCCAATCAATCTGAGTTCACAAAAGATCAAACAGTCTTGGTATGATTTTAAAACACCGGTGCATGCCGTAGCGGGTATTGGTCATCCAGAGCGTTTTTTTAAGGCGCTGGAAGAAAAAGGTTTATCCATTATTCGGCATCCTTTTCCTGATCATCATTCATATAGTGCGAGTGATTTGAGGTTCGATGATCATTTTCCCATTCTTATGACGGCAAAAGATGCGGTAAAATGCTATGCTTTTCACCTATCAGATGGTTGGTGTGTCCCCGCGACTGCTGATTGTGATAAGGATTTTTGGAATTGGTTACTATCTTCGGTGGCACGCTCATTTCAGAATTAATGACGTCGAATGATGTTTGTTGGGTGTTAATTGTTGAGACCAGGAATTCTATCAGTTGTTTGCTGTTATAGAATTATCTTGCTCAAGAGGCACGAGGCTAAGTTGGCATTCTCAGGCGGTCTTATAAAAACCTATGGGTAGTATGCCATAAAGAGGGTTAGGTTTGGCGTGTCATGAGGCAGAAAAACTTTTAATAAAAGTTAAGTCGGTGGGCGCTACTTATGTTTTAAAACATTAATTTCAGATGTCACCTAGATTCTAGTTACATCTGGGGGAATCTGGATGACCGCAGTCACTGCTCAGATACGTTTAGTAAACCCATCGGACATCATGTGGGTGATCCACCGACTTAAAGCAACAATAGCTAATTGTTTTAATAATGCAAATCCGGGGTGCCTACCGGTGTATGGTCGTCACTACTGGAGTCATCTTGCATGTTGCTTGTTGATCTGCGAGACAGTCAGGTATAAAAATAGTGAATATATCTGTATTATTAGCTCTGAGAGGTTAATATAGCGGTATGTATTGACAGTTATAATGGAGACAGCGGAATGTCGAGGGATACGCGATACCAACAATTCATTGCAAAGCAAGCCAAAACTCAAGCTCACCGTCCTAGCGATAAGCCTGTATGGGGAAGCTCTGGTACATTATTTAACTCAAGGCCACGATCTGGGATGAATGCTCAAAGAACTGTCGATAGTTTGTTAGGTGGTAGTGACTCTGGTAAGTTGTCATGGATTACTCCTTATCCTGGCGCTAAGGCCTAATTAAATTATATCCCATTGATTAATAACAATAATAAGTATTCTTCTGCGCGTGCACTGTGGTTGTGTTCTGTGCACAGACTGCTATCATAGTCCCCATTATGAATTGATGAATGAAGACAACTCATGGCTGAACGAAAAACCTCCTTAGCAGTGAATATCAATGGTGTGATCGTTGGTGGTGGGGCACCTGTTGTTATTCAATCAATGACAGATACCCCAACATGTGATGTAGTGGCAACCGTTAAACAAGTAAAACTGCTGGCTGATGCGGGCTCTGAGCTAGTGCGTATTACTGTAGATACAGAAGCTGCTGCTGCTGCGGTCGGTGATATTCGTCAGCAATTAGACGCCTTAGGTTGTACGGTACCCTTGGTGGGTGACTTTCATTACAACGGGCATCGTTTGTTGCAGGATTATCCGGAGTGCGCCAAGGCTCTCGCTAAATACCGAATTAATCCAGGTAATGTCGGTTTTGGTACTAAAAAGGATGATCAGTTTAATGCCATGATTGATATGGCTATCGCCTATCAAAAACCGGTTCGTATTGGTGTCAATTGGGGGAGTCTCGATAAAGCCTTGGCTCAACAGCTGATGGACGACAATGCTAAGCGAGCTAAGCCATTATCCTCGCGTGCAGTGTTACGTGAAGCCCTGGTATTATCGGCTCTCACCAGTGCCTTAGCCGCTGAAAAACGGGGTCTTCCGGCAAACCGCATTATTCTTTCATGCAAAACCTCATCAGTGAATGATTTAATTGCGGTGTATCAAACCTTGGCGTTGCGTTCATCTTATCCATTGCATGTCGGCCTAACTGAGGCGGGTATGGGGACATCTGCTGTGGTGGCATCCAGTGTCGGTATTGGTGTCTTATTACAGCAAGGTATTGGTGATACTTTGCGTGTCTCATTAACCCCCGAGCCTGGTGGTGCACGCGATAACGAAGTCCGTGTTTGCCAAGATATCGTTCAGTCTCTAGGGTTGCGTTCTTTTAGTCCCGTGATTACCTCTTGTCCCGGTTGTGGTCGTACCACGAGCAGTTTTTTTCGTGAGCTCACAGAGCAGGTGACACATTTTGTTCGACAACACATGCCAGTGTGGCGTCAAGACTATCCTGGCGTTGAAACATTGTCGATCGCTGTGATGGGTTGCGTGGTAAATGGTCCGGGTGAAAGTAAACATGCCAATATAGGCATTAGCTTGCCTGGCACCGGAGAGGCTCCTTCAGCTCCCGTGTTCATCGATGGCAAAAAAGCCATGACCTTGCGAGGCGATAACATTGGCGCGCAATTCATCGATATTATTGCCGATTATGTGAGAACGACTTTTTCGCCATCTGTGGTTGAGGCTGAGGCTGAAGAAGTTTGTGACGTGTAATGTCTAAGGAGATAGGATGCCTACTGCATCAATGCTAAGGATTGCTTGGGTGGCTCCGGCATCACCAATGGGTTCTCAGGCTCAGGTTGAGCAAGCAAAACAATGGGTAGAGGCACGATACCCGTGCCATATAGTGCATACACCCGCTTGTTATCAATCACAATCCGTCGAAGAGCGACTAAATCAGTTTTTACAATGTGCATTAAATCCGGACATCGATGGCCTTTGGGCTGTGCGTGGTGGTGAAGGCAGTGCGGATTTGGTTTCCCACCTAATCTCACATAAAGACGCATTGCAGGCATTACCACCGAAGTGGTTGCTGGGGTTTAGTGATATCACCGCATTATTATTCTTTTTTTCACGGCATAGTCATTGGCAGGCTATTCATGGGCCTTGTGTCAATGGGTTTGTGAGTGATGGATTGAATCAATCAACCATGGACAGTATGCAGGCATGGTTGAGTCAACAAGCTCATGATGTGATGTGGGGTGACTTACAACCGCTCAATGAAGTAGCGGTTGGGGTCAGTCATCTCAGTGCACCCATGGTTGCTGGAAATTTAACCATGGTGACCCTAGGGATTAAAGATTGTTGGGAGTTGAGTGCGATAGGCAAAATCATCATCTTGGAGGATGTCAATGAGCCTGCTTATGTGATTGCTCGGTCATTGAAATACTTGCAGCGAGTAGGCGCCTTGGACGATGCGGTGGCCCTAATATTGGGTGGCTTTTCACGACAGACTACCACTGATTCGCCATTGGCTGATGCAACGACTCAAGATCTATTGCCGCGTCTTATACCATTTGCTGAGACATGTGATTGTCCGGTATTTATGTCAGAGCATATTGGTCATGGTTCTGATAATTTACCATTGATGATCAATCAATTAGCAACAATCAAGGGTGGTAGCGATCGGATCTGTTTGTCCTATACCTTAACAGGGTGAGTTAGTTTGTAGTGAGTGACTAGGCACATTCCTGGCGCTGGATAATCCCTCGAGGAGTGCATTTCGCAGTGTGTCAATGACTTTTGGGCTAAACGGCGTTTTTCTTTGAGTTTCGATGGTAAAAATCCGCTCTTTGATTATGGACGCTGCTTTCGGTGACGAGGGTAGTGCATTAAGGTCATCCAAGGCTTGCTGAAGTTGATGCAGTTGATATTGTGTTGGATCCTCCGACATATTGACCATGACTAGATACATCGTGTCGTGATCAGATGTTGGATACAGTGACTCATTATCGTCATCGGTATCATTGTATTGTTCGTGAATAGTCTCTAAAGATGACTGATAGGACCCTTGGGTTCTAGATCTATCGATGCGTTTAGCTGTATTGACGTTACTAATTTTTTCACAACGAAAGACGGTGGCTGGCGCAACGCAAAATGAACCGCGCGACGCTCTAATATTTTTCGCCTTTTGCATTTTTGCATCATAACAAGTCTTTAGTTGGTCGAGTAAGTTATGATCCTCTGCTTCATGGCGAGATAAATAATCAATCGCCGCTTGAAAGGCTTTTTTTGAGTGGTTATCGGGGTCGTTCAACATTGCATGAAAGCGCGAACTCTGATTTTGGATTCCAGTCGCTAGTATAGTTGTAGTGAGCGAATCATTTGTGGTTTGTGCGTGAGGTTTGGTCATTTCCATCGGGGTTTTTTTGGTTAAGATGAACAAATTATCCTCTATATTAAGTGGATATTGCCGCTGTGTAAATCAGTTCAGTGTTTCAATGGTAATCTGGTTACCTTATGAGCAAATAGTAATTGATATTTAAATCCACTACACTGAGTAGCCATTTTTACGCGGGGGCTGTCCTATGTTAGCGCTAGACGTTGATCAATTAAATAAAACATACACCAATGGTGTGAAAGCACTTAAAGATCTTTCATTAAAGATTCAGTCTGGTGAGTTTTTAGGCTTACTAGGTCCAAATGGTGCGGGTAAAACAACATTGATTGGTATTCTTAATTCACTAGTAATTAAGTCTTCAGGAAGTGTTTCTGTATTTGGTCATGACATAGACCAGGCCTTCGGCCAGGCAAAGGCGTGTATTGGAACAGTGCCCCAAGAATTTAATTTTCCGATATTCGAGCGTGTTGAAGACATCGTGATGAACCAGGGTGGCTTTTTCGGTCTTACTCACCATGTAGCCAAGGCCCGCGCCGAAAAATACCTTTCGATGTTGGATTTATGGGGTAAAAGGCATCATACAGCTCGATCACTGTCTGGCGGTATGAAACGACGTTTGATGATTGCTAGAGCTATGGTGCATGAACCTCAGATGCTGATTTTAGACGAACCAACAGCGGGCGTTGATATTCAGCTACGTCGATCAATGTGGTCTTTTTTACAAGAAATCAACGCTGCCGGTACAACAATTCTTTTAACGACTCATTATTTAGAAGAGGCGGAGCATCTTTGCGAACGGATTGCGATAATTAACCAAGGTGAATTGATTGAAGACAGGAATAAGCATGACTTAATGAGTCAGTTAAAAGTAGAAAGCTTCATTCTGGACCTTGCAGATTCCCTGCCTCAAGAGCAGTTAAAGGACTTGATGATACGTGATCTTCCTGGAGTCACACTCTCTCAAGTGGATCAGCAGACCTTACAGGTGGATGTGTGCCATTCAGCATCTATGAATGATGTATTTACCATCTTGGGGAAATACAATATCAGGATTAATAGTATGCGTAATAAAGTGAATCGGCTTGAGGAATTATTTTTGGCCTATACTGACAAGAAGAGGGAGACAGTATGACGTTTCAACAAGCTTACTATGCGTTATTGACATTACTGCGTAAAGAAATTGGTCGTTGTTTTCGTATTTGGCCACAAACTGTTGCTGCTCCTGTGGTTACCACCACGTTGTATTTCTTCATCTTTGGTAAGGTTATTGGTTCACACATTGCTGACCAGCATGGGTTTTCGTACATTCAATACATTGTTCCTGGATTAATTTTAATGTCGACGTTAATTAATGCTTATGTGAATACCTCCTCTTCTTTTTTTGGTGCGAAGTTTGCACGCTCAATTGAAGAGTTGCTAGTCTCACCGATGCCGGCCACTCTAATTGTATTAGGATACGCGATGGGTGGTGTATTTCGTGGTGTGTTAGTGGGTTGTATGGTGGCTTTGGTGGCTGTTTGTGTCACACATGTGCACTTTGTGCATCCTATTTTAATGGTGTACTCGATGTTAGTGACAGCATTTGTGTTTTCTTTAGTTGGTATTATTAATGGTGTCTTTGCTCGTAAATTTGATGATGTCTCGTGGGTCCCTAATTTTATTATTTCACCATTAACGTATTTTGCTGGCGTGTTTTATTCGGTTCAAATGCTACCGCCATTTTGGCAAGCCGCATCCCATTTAGATCCTATTTATTATTTAGTATCCACATTCCGCTTTAGTATGTTGGGTATTAAGGATACAACCACTCCTTACGCATTGGTCATCAGTACAGTCCTAGGGATTAGTACTTTTATAGTGACAACACAGTTGTTGAAACGTTCTCAACGCATGCGTTCTTGAGAGGCGGGTGGTTCCCTCAATCGAAGACATAACACCCAGCTAATAATGAGTGGTATCAGTAGGACCCAGAAGCTGTAGAAAAACATGACATGATGATCATCGGTATGGGTGTGTTGTTTAAAGTACAGTAGGATTGCTCCAAGCAATTCTTGAAAGAAGAAGCCGCAAAGTCCAATGACCATATTAATTAAGGCGAAAGACGTAGCATGTATTTTATGTGGGTAGTACTGTCTAGCGTAGGTAAACGCCAGAAGCATACTAGAAACAAAAAAACCAACGGTGAAATACAGAGGGTATAATAAGCTCGGTGTTAGTGGTGTTTTGGATGAATATACGATTAAGGTAAATAAAAGGATAGTCATGGTATTGGCGATCACCATCCAGTGATGTTTTTGACGAAAGCACTGAGCAATTAAACCGTGAAGTGGGCCACCTACAGCAATACCTATAAAAATCATGCTACTGATGGAGGCAGCAGCTTGTGTCGTCACGTGGTGGCTGTGTTTTAAAAACACCACATCATAGAGTTCAGAAAACGCATTCACTACCGTGCCCACCATAATCCCTGCATAGAGGGCTAAGTACCATAAATTTTTGATGCTTAATATGGGCAAGATGTTAATGGGGGATTCCATTAAACCGCGTTTCTCGCTCTTTCCCCGAAGTAATGTGAGGATAACAGCGGTCAACAGAAAGCCAAACAATGCAATCGTCACCAGAGCGTGTTGCCATGTGGACTGTTCAATCACATGGTTGAGAAATGGTTGGCCGAATAGTCCACCTATCACGCCAATCGTGTTAGTTAACCCAACAGCCAAAGGGAATAAGTACTTGGGTAGCCATATCGATGCTGTTTTTAATGCGCCAAGAAAGGCAGCAGCGGAGCCTATTGCAATCAATATACGACCTAGCGTTAGTGCGAATAATGATGGTGAGCTACTAATCAGAAGTCCTAGAGACACTATAAAGCATGCTAGCGTTAATGTTATGCGGATACCGAATTTATCTAGACAATAGCCAGCTGGTAATTGCGATAAAGCGTAGAGAGGGAAATAAATTCCCATAATGTTACCGATGATGGTGTAGTTCACCTTGAGTGTGTGTGCGATTGGCTCGATCAGTACACTGGGGGCGGTATGCTGAAAATAATCCAATGCGTAAAATAGCGCGGCGATCAGCCACATAGCCCAGCCTAGTCTTAAGGATTGTTGTTTCATAAGTAAAACCTTGATTCTGAGTCTGTTCAGTATGTGACCACATCTACGATTGGGAAACCATAGCACACTTCTTGTCTGACCGTAAAACATTCTCGTTAATCATAATACAACATGCGGGTGGATTATTGAGATGTTGGAAACAATTCATGAGGTTCAAGAGTTTTCTACATTGAATCAATCTTCACCAGAGTTTTGAGATACCGTTATAATAGCGGTGATGTGATATTCGTTGGACTGCATACAATAGATGGATGAATTCATGGGGCCAACAAGACGGATTTTGCCTTTTAGAGATGTTGATAGCATGGTCGTTAGTGATTATGGTTTCATTAGCCGTCTTTTCCTTGCAATGCGAATCTATGCAGCAATTACGAGACCATAGGTTATATCAAGTGGCGATCATGGGGGCATCGAATATTGCTGAGATTTGTCATGCTCAAAAACAGTGTGATCAAGAGAGCCATCTGTATCAGCAAATTCATCATCAACTAGAGAAGCAGCTACCGCATCTTGAGTCAGTGTTAGCATGTGATGAAAATAGCTGTGAGCTTAAATTATCCTGGTTTAAGCGTCATATTTTTCATTATGAACTGGCATTTTCGTTATGATGGTGAATAAGCAATCAGGGATGACACTCTTGGAGACCATGCTTGCGATGAGTTTAGGCGCTTGTCTATCATGGGTTGTGGTATTGATATTGGCAGATGTGAGTCGATTATCGTTATTAACTGAATCTCTAACAGACCTCATGGATCGACAAAGTTGGTTATTCCAGATTTTACCTAAGCATATACAACAGGCGGGTCTATCAGATTGCACTGGGCAAGTGAATAAACAGTCATGGCCTATTGAGATTTTCTTGCATAATCAGGCAGTGCCAAAGTGGTTAACTCAAAAAAAATCACAAACAGATGCTCTCATTGTATCCAGTTGTCGAAAATATCGAGGGAAAGCCCGCTGGGTCAGAACGGCTTACTATGTTGCAAAAACTTCATGGCATGATCGTTATCATCGTCCGATATATGCCTTATATCAAAAGGTAGAGGGGGGGCGTAGAGAAGCATTAATCTTAAATATACTGGATATAAAGATAAAGACTTTTTATCAAAGTAAACCTATTAGCTCATCAATTAATCTCGATGACCTATCATTCAACCTTCTGTCTATCACCCTTATTTTAGAATCTCAATGTTTGGGTTGTTATCATTATTCAACTAACCAATGGGACGGTAAATCGTACAAGGTGCCCAAGGGGGTTCGAGTGTCTGCGCTACCAATCTGGGTATCCCTGAGAAATAGTATAGATGTCTGATCAATCGGGATTTGCTTTACTTCTGGTGCTTTGTTGGATAGCCATTATTAGTGTATTGATCATGGGGTTGACTGCGCACACTAAGATGCAAAGTCTTCTGTTACGTGCTCATAGAGACCATCAACAAGCATTTTATCAAGCAGAACTTGGGCTAAAGTGTGCATCAATTTCCATTACCGATCATCATCTCTCAAACTGTAATTCATTGCAGCAAGTTATCATCTCGGTAGGTATTGTGAAAAATGATCAGGGGAGGGCGGGATATCAATTACGATCTGAAGCGCGCGTAGGTGATTCTAGAGTGGTCTTAGAGGCTTTTGGAAGATTAAATACAGCTGATAAATGGATTCAGAATTGGTGGAGAGTAGTTCAGTAATGTTATTAGGTATACTAATGTGAATTTTTATCTACATGGATATGGATAGATGTCACAACTTGCACAGCCAATGATTCGATGGTCGCAAATTTTATGAGTCGTTCCTGTGATGATCAGAGAGTGGATTAACGCGTCGACGGATATCGGACGCTATCATCATAACATTAATTTATCACATGGTATTCTAACATTCCCTACTAAGGAAGCTGTAGGTACTTTAGTTAATCGTGATGTTCATTCGCTGATTCTTGCAAAGTTCATCTCAATAATTTGGATAGTTTTTCATGGATTATCAGCTATTTTCATGCTCGTGGGCATTTGTTTACTGATACAAGCAATCAAGCAAAGTGCGGAGAATTTTCATGCTAAAAAGCATTGGGCAATTTTTGATTTGGCTATTGGTATTTTCTCATATGTTTTTTTTACTGGTGCAGGATCAATGGACTATTTTCTCTCCTGGCTACAAAACCCAGCGATTAATTTTAACTATGACATCCTGGGGTATGGGCTACCGCTAGGGATTGCATTACGCTTTTTATGTCATCGCATTTAATTAATCTTGAGTTATTGTTGTCTGTTTCAAGTTATAGCGGGCGATAGCACGAACACAGGCATATGTCAGTAGTGAGAGGCCTATAAGAAAAACCTCGGTCTCTCCAATATACCAAGGCCAATGAAATAAGCCTGGCACTGAGTCAGGTGGTGTTTTGAGGTAGATATAATTGTTGTGTGTAACGTAGTCAATGACTCCAACCAAGACTAGATAGACGTTAAAAATCACAAGTACGTTGATGAAAGAACGAAGGGTAATGGGTAACTGGTAGACGCAATAGGTGTACAGTGTGGCTAACACAATATATCCATGGATAGTAAAAAAGATCAGATAACGAATCATGGAGGTATGCAGTGCTAAGTTGGGTGTGAGTAGAGCGACTAAGGCGGCCCACCCTGAAACATAAATTAAACAGTACTGGAATAATCGTCGTTGGAGTATCAGCGCAAGTGGAATGACTAATACACCAGTGATATGACACAGATGGAGAGGGATAACGCGATAGAGGTAGCAGCTGGAGCACACAGCAATGAAAGCTGGGGTGGCGACAGCCCATCGATATAGTCGGTGCTGTCTAAGATTATTGGGTGTCAAACATATTGCTATGCATAAGAGTAGCAGTACAGATAGTGCAGAAAAATACCAGTTGTTAAAGGGTTCGTAGTGAGTGGGTGATTTGAAAAACTGTATCAGTAAGGGAAGGATGCTCATGACTATCCGTAGTATTATCTTGGAATTGCCGTGAGTATATATAAAGACTGGGATTGATAAAAGCAGAAAACACTCACTTCTCATTCATGCTATATAAACGATAGTGAGTGTCTGTATTATAAAATTAGGCTGTTACGATGGGATGATTGTTTGAATCGTTTTGTGATAGATCCTGATTCTTTGTCGGGGTTAGGGTAAACAGATGTTCTCGCCCGTTAAAGCATCTACCATTGAATATACAGGCATTTGTCTTTGCGTCATATGAGATGAAGTTGAATTCTTTCAAGGGAAAATAAGTGCCGTCCTCTTTATGAACAGAGGGTCGAGTGTTATCTAATGCAGGTAGGCAGCTAGATTCTGATAGTTGGGAATACTCGCTCACTTTTCCATTATGATCACGAAGCAGTCCAATAATAGTAAGGTGTCTCTGATGCCACTTGGCCCAAACAGCATTATCATCGTCATTTCCAGTCTGAGGACATTGGTCTTGATCGGGGGCAATCCCGCGTAGCAACTCAGCGTGCGTGCGATTTGCGAATAGCAGGGCTAGTGATGATAAAAGAAAAAATCGGCTCATTTTTTTGTCTCTATTGTTAATTTAATGCGCAAAAATACAAGAGAAAAGGTGAAAAATCAATCAATCTACTTATCTAATGGTTTTTTAAGAAAACTTGGGCAAGGCACTGTTTTGTAAAATGCAGATTTCTTATTTAAGGCATGCGTGATTTATCGTGATTCACAGGGTATGATTTTTTTCATAGTATGTTGGGTAAAAGGACAACGGTTGAGCGATAGTCATTAAAATCATTATCTTGATGGGATGGGTAGGTTTGCTCATTCAGTGCTAGCGTGTTTTTGTTTTTCTCGTGAGAAATTATCGTAATCTTCAGCTGGTTGTGTTTTAGAGGACCTTGTGGGAATGAGTGATTAAGCAACTGATTAATTGTTTTTAGCAATATTTTCATTTTCCAATCTTAACAAGGTAATTATTATGCTGTCTGGATGTTAATTAGATTTGTATTAAAGACCTTATTTTGATCACAAATAATCTATGATGGTTGAGTGCACTATTGTTGATAGCGGTATCTTCGTATCGACTCAGCGATTAGATTCAATACGAGTAATGCTAATGTTGTGTCAACTAAGACCACAACTAACCCATGAGCACTAAGTAAGGTTTTTAGTGCTAAAGCAATTAGGCATAGGATGACGACGTTAATGATAATTCTACTCGCAACCATAGCCGTGTAATAACCATGATAATAATCCAGTAGGAAGGCTCGCCAATGCCATCGATGATGTAATTGACGTTGTTTATAGATAATGGCGATTAGAATTAATAATGTGGAAAATAAGAGTTCCCATAACCAGTTAGTTTCAGCGCCGGGTGATGGTGGCCATGTGGGAGAAACACCCAGCTCAACCCAGGTAAGTAATGCGATAAGACAAAAGACACCATACATCATTGGCAATACAGTGATTCTCAGACACAGCGTGATCGCAAATACAGATTCCATAATGATTTGCAGTGGATACAAGATTGATGCGTACCCTGCAGCATCTTGTAATAATCGTTGTGTCAAATGAAAAGTTTTATGCGTTGTTGCTGCATAGGACAATACGAGTTTCTTATAACCTGATTCAGTGAACCAGCCTAAGGCAAAATTATCAATGACTTGAAATACTAGCATGGCACCAATCACATAGATTAGACCATTAGTGAAAAAATCATGAAGACGTTGATAGTGTATTTGATTTTGGCTATCCATCGATTGCCGATAATGATCGATTGCATAAGTCAAAATGAGCATAAATAGACAGCACATAGCGTATGTCAGAGAAAAAATCAAATTATATGATCCGCCATTGAGTGATAAGCGATTCAAATAAAAAATAACTCCTGTGAAGACAATAGCGAAGCTTATGTATCCCTGGGTAGTAAAAGATCCAAATAAACGCAAACCAATACCCTGTGGACGACACGTTTTTGGGTAACACTTATAAGCACCAATTAATACAATTGAGGCAGTTAAAGGTACTAAAAACTCAAAAAACCAAAAGCCGGGTACGCCAAGGGTAAATAACCAAATACCAAAAAAAATAATTGCAGCGACAATAGCTGATGACATGCGAAAGCTAATCATCAGCCAAACACTTGCTAATACACCGATAACGGATTGTAAAGTTGCATACAAATACGAGTGTTTACTGATCATTATCAATATAGGAAGGAGAAGATGATGAGAGGCGGAGTCAATACTCAGTGTTTGAATCGACACTGTAAGCTGTTCTGGGCTAACAAAGATCTTAAGAGAGTATAACAAGGTTAAATGGAGTAACGCTAAACCCAGTAGGATGCTGGTCCAGCCAAGCGGATGAGTTCTTGGGGTAGAATGCTTTATTGACATGAGTCACTCCTTGACGATAAATACTATATGATATTATCACGAAGATGCGTCTTATTCATGAGTGGATATATTCGTATATGTAGATATGAGTATGCCTTTATCAAATTGATTATCTGTGCAGTACATAACTCGATGCCTATCATCGTGATTGAATCAATGAAATGGTGATGATTATTGGTCAAGCGAAATATCCTGCTTCAGGTGATGTTGACGAACTTGATGATGGGTGTTTTTTTATAATTTTAGCGTAATGACATGCGACGTCTAAAACCGATATTCCTTTGCAAATACTCTCATCACAAGTTATGTGAGTTTGTTGTTAGTATTAAAGAATTCAATTTTAACAAATAAATTTTTATACGTAGTTCTCAAATATTTATCTAATCTTTTTTACAAATAGTTTCATTGGATAAAAATAATACCTATATCTTAAATAATGGTAAATTTTTTATGAATATATTGGGTATCTCTATCCCATTTCTTTCCCTTTAGATCGATAATTTATAGTTTCATGGGAGGATATTTTTAGGGGATAATGTAGTTAATAAGAAACTCGAGTTTAAAATGCAACTTTCAGCATAGCTGTAAGGCATCTATCATATCCAGTAAGGTATTATTCAGGCCAATCATTTCAAGGTTAGGTTGATAATGTTGGAACTGATTGTGACGGTCTTGTATTCGTTGTTGGCTGTCATGACCAATCGCTTTAACTAATAAAGAACACTCCTTATGGAATTTCTCTGGCCAAAGGATTTTTATGGAGCTTTTAACAATGATCGAGCTTTGGTTATTGGAAATTATTCGTTCAAGTTCGTTAATGTGTCTTTTGAATTCTGTACCTCCAATATCGATAAGATCTTTTGTGTCAAAAGGGGATTGTAATCTAAAAATTAGACTATTAAAACATTGAAGGATCTCTTTTTCTCTTTTGATGCGCCTGTAAAAAACTTTATCTTTACGCATGTAGTTCTGTGGTTGATGTTGAAAGGATAAATAAACGGCCTTATTGGATTCAATGATCTTGACCATTTCATTTTTTAGATGAGTCAGTTGATATTCATCATAATGTTGATTAATCATAGTAAGGAGTTTAATAAAGCAATCGATGATATTTTGATGCATATTTTTTAGCGCTTCATTACCCGTCGAGGGAAATAGTAACAAGGATGTCGAGAGCGCGATACCTGCACCAAGTAGTGTGTCGATAAGTCTGCTCTTTGCTGTTGAAAAAATAATTGAAAATAAATCATAATACCCACGATGGGAAATATAATCATAAAAAATGATAGTTAACATAATTGATAGAGAGAAGAAAAAATAATTTTTATTAATATTATAGGTGCACATAAAGATGAGTATAGGGATCCAAAAAAATGGGGTGGAAAATTGTGGCCAGATATAGTTTGCTAATATCAACGTTATTATAAAACCAGCAATATGTCCTAGTGTTCTCTCCATCGCTTTTTTGATGGTGTCTCCGAATCTTACTTGAAGAATCAGATTAGTTGTCAGAATCACCCAGCTAGGATGTTGGGATTCAACTATTTTACTTAAGACTAAAGCCAGCGGTATTGCGATCATTGCTCTAATCGCAATTTTACTATTCACTGAAAGTTTACCCTTGGTCAACAGAGAGTGGTCTGAAAACATATATTTTATCTTGTTAAGTGACTTTTCATCAGTATGGTTTCTCTTTAGAGTATGATGGTTGATGGATAGATTAGAAAAATGAATCAGATCATCAGACAGTCGTTGGATGATATAGCATAATTCAACCTCGTCGTTATTTCTAAGGTTGATTGTATGAGTCACTTCATCAGTGAATTTATCACAGGCTTTTCGCACTAATTCTGAAGTCACAGTTTTTTTATTCTTCAGTATTTGCTTAAAGTAATTTTTTGAGACGATTTCTAGAGATTTTCCAATTGATTCAGAGCATATTATTTTTTGATATTTGTAAAATAAGATCGATATAGCTGTATAAAGCTCCTCAGTTTCAACCAGCTTTAAGTGTTGTTCATTGATGGATGTAATAGTCGGTTTAGGAATCATCTGCTGTTTATTCCTTGTATTTTGACAGATCTTAATCCATTTAATTATGGATTCACTGATATTACTCGCCCTACTATGATGATGACGTTGAGTTATTAGTAAATGGAAGAGATTTGTCACATATCCAACAGTGCATCCTATCATCAGGGATGCGAATAATTCCATGAGACTGATATTGAAGTTAGCTGTTTGAGGTTGGTAAGAAAATGCTAAAACAACGATGGAAAACTTTGCGATGATCAACATATGGTTATTAATCAATGAGTAGAAATACAATACACCACTGACCAATATTAGGAAAATGCAGCTTAATATCCAATATGGACTCAATACATGGCTTATTAAAGCACAAGAAACTAGTGTTATTGTACCAAAGACGTGCATCATAATTTTGTTTCGTACACTCTGTTGACTTACAAAAAAGGTACTAAGTGTGGCAGATAAGATGCAATAGAATGAGGCGGTTTTATCAAGAGGGATTAGCTGAGCTATCAGTGCCGCAAGACAGCAAGCGATTGTGCCAATAAATCCAGTTCTCCAGTGCGATTTATACACCAGGATATAAATAATTTTGCGGATACTTTTTCTGACGGTGCTAATCATTAGAGTTCAATGCTGACAGGAAATTCATCAAAAGTATAAGGTAGAAGGCGACAACAAATCCATAAATATTCAGTGATTTGTAATTGGAGTCACGTGTTATCTTGGGTCTGTAAGCATTGAGACAATAGAAAACCAATGATGATGATAGCGCCACCTATCATTGTATGACGTGTGATTTCCTCTTGGATTAACCAGAAGGCAAAGACGCTAGCAAAGATCGGTTCAAATGCGTAGATAATAGCAGCGGTTGCAGCATGGATAAAACGTTGATAGTAATTTTGTAATAGTAATCCAATACTGGTTCCGACTACGCCACAAAATATTATTGCGCTCCATACTGACGTTGTTGAGGAAAAATAGCTAGTTTCAAAGGGTAGTACGCATAGAGGAAACAGCGCTGAGATAACGAGTTGGTAGAATACTAATAGTAAAATATTCTGTTTGTATTGAGTAAACTTACTCAGTGACGTGATATACAGGGCATAACTCAATGCGCTGGCGAGTGTCCAGGCATTTCCCTGCCAGTTATTACTGAATTGTGATTGAGTGAGTATGTATACTCCCAAGAGTGTTATCAATGCAGCAATAAAATCAACGGGTCGTAAACGATCGAGTTTTAAGAGTGGCATAAAAAATGGCACCAGGATAACCGATATGGCTGTGATAAAAGCTGAGCTGGATGCCGTAATAGTCTGAAGCCCCGTTGTTTGTGCAACATTGGCAAAGCCATTCAGTATACCAAGGACCAGTGCATGCCAAATTAATCTGCGCTGAGTATGTTTGAGACGTGATATGACAATGGGTAATAACGCCAGTGCAGCAATGGTATTTCGTATGGCAGCAAATAGAGACGGACTACAATCATGAACCGCCTCATGAATGAAAGGGAACGTTGCTCCCCAGCAGGCTGTCATGATAAAGAGAGCGACCAGTGCTCGATGTACTTGTGACATAGTCGCTCTCTTGGAAGATTATGGTGTAACTTGCTCTGGGAACATGACGTTGAGTTCCAAGACAGCATTATTATCTTTCGTTTGAAGATCAACGTGGATATTATCGAGATCCACTTGCGTATGTTTAGCAATCACTTGCATGATTTCTTGGCGCAGTTGAGGCAAGTAGTCTGGACTATTGCCTTCAGAACGTTGTTGCGCAATGATAATGTGTAAGCGATCTTTTGCGGTTTGTGCAGTGCTCTTGTGTAGTCCTAGTGCTTTTAAAACTCTCATGCAACAACCTCCGTCTGTCCTTTGAAGAGGCGTTTGAAAATACCCTGCTTTTTAGCGTTAGGATCAAAAGCGGGTAGCTTTTTCAAAAAACGTAAAACGATGTCTTGGTAAGCTTGTCCTGCATCACTTTTGTTTTGCAAAATAACCGGTGTTCCAGCATTGGATGCATTCAAGACCATCTTAGACTCGGGGATAATACCGAGTAGTTCAATACCTAATAGATCCGTAATGTCTGAGATCGCAAGCATATCACCAGCGCTAGCACGTTTATCGCAATAGCGAGTTACGATCAATTGTTCTGTAATAGGCTCGCCTTGTTGCTCAGCACGCTGTGTCTTGGAACCTAGTAAGCCTAGAATACGATCTGAGTCTCGCACAGATGAAATTTCAGGGTTGGTAACAATAAAGGCATGATCGGCATAGTACATGGCCATGTGTGCGCCACGTTCAATACCTGCCGGTGAATCACAAATAATGTAATCAAAGGTTTCTTTAAGTTCTGTAATGATCTTTCCAGTACCTTCTTTCGTCAGGATATCTTTATCACGAGTTTGTGAGGCAGCTAGGATGTGAAGGTTAGGATTACGTTTATCTTTAATTAACGCTTGGTTCAGTGTGGCATCATCGTTAATGACATTAGCAATGTCATACACAACACGGCGTTCACATCCCATGACCAAGTCAAGGTTTCGAAGACCAACGTCGAAATCAATCACAACAGTTTTGTAGCCTTGATTAGCAAGGCCAGTGGCTATCGAGGCACTAGTGGTGGTTTTACCGACACCGCCTTTACCGGAAGTGACTACAATGACTTTTGACATATTAAATTCCTTCTATGTTGAGTTGGTCGTCCTGCACATAGATGTGCAGCATGGGTTGCTTAGTTTTAGGTACACTGATGTGATCTTTGACTAAGTAGCGTCCTGCTATGGAGATGAGTTCAGCATCCAGCTGTTTGCAGAAAATATGTGTGTTGGGATTACCTGTGGCGCCCGCAATAGCACGACCACGAAGTGGACCGTAAATATGAATGTTGCCATCGGCTATGCATTCAGCGCCGGCATTCACTGCCGCCATGATAATTAGATCAGCATCTTTAGCGTAGACTTGAGTGCCAGCACGTATGGGTTTAGTGATCACTTTAGTGGCTGTGTAAGTGGGTGAGCTCTTGGTGGTTTTAGTGGGTTTTTTAGCGGGTTTTGCATCATTTAAAATGGCTAAGCCTTGGTCAAAAGCATCTTGTTTAAGTGTTTTGTTCAGTCCGCGAATACCAACAGGGGTCATATTAAAGTCACTGAGTGTTTGGCGCAGTTGTTTTAAGTTTAAGGCGTCTTGCGCAGTAACATGGCTTACATCAATCACGATAGGTGAGTCATTAAAATAGTTGGGAGCTGTCGTCTGGATATGAGTGAGCTCATCGCTGATCGCTGGAATATCAAAAGACTGTAATTTGAGCACAGTCATTGGAAAAAAGTCCGCTTTTAATTGGAGTTTTTGGGCGCGAGTCATGTTTTTTTCAGCCATATTGTCCGTGTTCCTTTTATATTCCATGTATTAGGCGTTTTGAAGCTTAGCATTGCAACCATGAAAAATCCACGCGTATACGGTTAAACAAGTTGATAAACTCAGGATGATCAGTGATTAGGTGGAATACTTTTTGGAGTGCGCGGAAAAGGAATGGTGTCACGTAGGTTGCTGACACCCGTAATATAGCGAACTAAACGTTCAAATCCGAGACCAAAACCGGCGTGTGGTGTTGAGCCATAACGTCTTAGATCACAATACCATTGGTATTCTTCCACAGGTAAGCCACACGTTGTAATGCGTGATTCCAAGACGTCCAGACGTTCTTCACGTTGACTGCCTCCGATCAACTCACCAATGCCTGGTAGTAAGACATCCATGGCAGCAACGGTTTTTTGATCATCATTCATGCGCATGTAAAATGCTTTAATGTCTTTTGGATAATTTTTCACAACCACGGGTTTTTTGAACAGCGTATCGGTCAAGTAGCGTTCATGTTCGGTTTGAAGGTCAATGCCCCAATGTACAGGATGCTCAAAGGTTTGTTTGGCTTTTTCCAGGTGTGAGATCGCATCGGTATAGTCGATGCACTCAAAGGCTGTACTCACCAGTTGTTCAACACGCGATAAACAGGTTTTATCGACCCATTGATTAAAGAAGTCCATATCATCAGGGTGGCGCTCGAGAATATCACGGCAGACATATTGTAGCAGTTGTTGGGCTAATTCGATGTCATCATTAAGGTCAGCAAAAGCAATTTCAGGTTCTATCATCCAGAATTCGGCTAAGTGACGTGTGGTATTGGAGTTTTCAGCACGAAAGGTAGGTCCAAACGTGTACACTTTAGACAGTGCCATACAATATGATTCGACATTGAGTTGCCCAGAGCAGGTCAGGTAGGCGGGTTGACCAAAAAAGTCTTGTCGATAGTCAACCTTGCCTTGTTCATTTTTGGGAATATTATTTAAATTCATCGCAGTCACAGTAAAAAGTTCACCAGCACCTTCACAATCGCATGCTGTCAGAATGGGGGTATTAATCCAAACAAAGCCCTCTTCATTAAAAAATCGATGCACGGCCTGAGCAATGCTATTACGAACGCGAGAGACCGCGCCTATGATATTGGTGCGTGGTCGTAAGTGGGAATGTTCACGCAGGTGTTCCATGCTGTGACGTTTAGCAGCCATAGGGTAGCTGTCAGGGTCTTGTACATCGCCAACCACGGTAAAGTCAGTGACTTGCATTTCCACCGATTGGTTTTTTCCCAAAGATTGTACCAGTTGACCTGTGGCTTTAATGGCGCAGCCGGTGGTGAGTCGAGTAATGTCTGTTTCATAATTAACCAATGTATTAGGGATGACTAATTGCAAGGAATCAAAACACGAGCCATCGCTTAAAGCGATAAAAGAAATCCCTGCCTTGGAGTCACGTCGGGTACGTACCCAGCCACGAACAGTTACAGCGGTTTGAGGAATGGTGCTTGGCTGTAAAATATCTTTGACGGATGGAAATTGTTTCATGGAGATACCCCTCTTCATTGATGCGCATACCTTAATCGAGATGAGGGTTGCGTGCAAATGTTTGGGGATGAATAGCTGGTTTAATCTTGTTGCAGTCGGGTTGCTGCGGTATAACTATCGAGTATTAGGTTCCATATATCATAGAAGGAATTCTCAATTCATCTAGCTCGGTGAGAACGTTTTCTATGGATTGCGCAGTTGTTTTAATTCGCTGAGACGCATGTGCTTTATTGGCATCTGATTGTGCACGATGGGAGTCAATACTCCCATATATCATAGAAGATATCCTCAATTCATCTAGCTCGGTGAGAACGTTTTCTATGGATTGCGCAGTTGTTTTAATTCGCTTAGACGCATGTGCTTTATTGGCATCTGATTGTGCACGATGGGAGTCAATACTCCCATAAAATTTACAGCACGCTGGCGGGGGGGTTGTTATGTCTTGTGAAATTTTTTCTATTTTACTTTTTAACTCAAGAATAGATGTGTTCATGCATTCGTCAGTGCACTTAAATTGATAGAGTAAGGTTTTTACTTTAATGGGTAATGCAGGATAAGCTTTTCTAAGCATGTTGACCTGTTCGACAGATGATGGGTCAGTATTATTAGAAAATAGAGTACCGCTATGAACTCTAGGGGAGACAATATTTGGGTTATCTGGACATGCTGGAGCTCTTATTGAGGCATCATATGCTTCTATAGATGCTATAGACGATTGTTTTTTGTCTTCATCTCCAGACACGTCGCTAAAAAGCGAGCTAAAATTTAAAAGGGGGTATAAATAGGATGAAAAAAAAGAAAAGAAAGAAAATAATAAAAGAAGTTGATTGTTATGAGCGGTACTAGCACTAATTCCTTGGATCGATTGAGGTCGACTCCCGTTGTTTTCATTGTTTTCATTGTTTTCATTGCTTTCTGCTATTGGTGCACTATTTAAGGTATTTGGAATTAGTGGATTTTCCTCTTGCGGTCTACTTTTTTTGCGAATTTCTTTCATTTTTTCAAGATAACCTTCAAGAGAAGAAGTAATGTCTTTAATAGATTGTATTTTTGTATCATTGATTACTAATGATCGTTTAAGAAAGCGTATGGCTATATTAACAGCTAATTTAACAGGTCCATTTTTACTAACTTGGTTAATAGAATTGAGTAAAGATTGAAGTAATGTTTCACGATTATTTAATTCATTACAAGAGATTGGTTCTATTAGTCTCTCTTCTGAAAAAAGTGCATCGATTTCTTTAATAAGAGCACGAGGATGTGTCGCTATTATTTGAGAACTATTGGAATTGTGTTGAGCAAAAAATTTTTTTATACCCTCAAGATACCTATTATCGAGATCCTTCATACCTGCTATGTAACTGGCAAGTTTGTTTTCAGGGCCACTTGTATAGGGTTCTAACAAAGGTTTTATATGGTTTACAGTAAACATTGCTTTCTCATGTGTTTTGTTTGATACCAATGAATCGAGGCATGTTTCCTAATAGGCAATTCTGTATGAAGGAAGTGAACAGTCCGTAGTGATCAGTGAAGTCTTGAAGTAAATAATATACCTAAAAGATTAAGAAAATATTAAATATTCTGTGATTTAAACAATTTTTGTTGAATTTTTAATTAAAATGATACGTTTTGGAGTATTTTTGATGAATGAATGGGTGATAGGGCCCATATAGTCGACAAAGAAAGCAATAGTGCATTATCAACGCTGAGGGCGTTTTCCTGCGTTGTAATGTTGGTGGAGGAGGGTGTTGACGCGAGGGTGGAAAAAGGCACAGTTCCACCATGAAGAGGATTTTTTTTCTGTATGGGGTGTCGATAAGTCTAAGGTGATGCTTTCATTATTGGAATTAGATAAAGACTCAATACCATCAAAAGTCTGTCTAGATGACTGAGTTGAGGTGGAATCGGTATTGTCATAGGCCTCCAGGATGAATTCAATGGAGCGAATAACGTGAGATAACTGTGTTTGGTGATTTGTCAGCCATTGGTTGACAATAAATGTGGTTAACCATTGGTGTTGCATGGGCTCTAATTGAGCATGTATCTCTCTTAATAAGTAGCTACGGTATTTTTTTTCTAAGGTCGATGTGGTTTGCGTTTCATGGATAAAATGGATGAGCACCTCGATAATGTCGGGACATAAAACAATGGCTTTAATGGTGTCTTGTTGACTATCTAGTTGATCATTGAACTTTGATAATGTCGCAATTTGTGATTTGGTGAGTGGTAGTTCTGGGGATGCATGATCATTCAATATAGTTTCTATATGGTGCAAGTAATTGGATATAGCATCTGATAATGATGGTGTATGGGTTGGTTGCATGAGTTACCTCGGTTTTAAACCGCTATTGAATGAATAAAACAGTTTATTTTATCGTACAAAGATAAGATGAAAAATTAAGAGAAGATTAGAAAATTAAAAAGTGATTTCAACGTCCATGACAAAGTTAATGATGAATGGTCAATCAGTGAGTATTGGTTTAGTGATCATGGAATGACAGTAAGCTTTTTATTAGAGATGATTCAGGGTGCTAAAATTCGACACCTATGAATAGTAAAATTTCGCTATATACTATCATCCTCTAACATCAGATACCCATGAGAAAAAGTATGATCTTCTTAGAGTTATTGTTGAATGAGTACAAAGAAAGGTTGTGATGAATCACAGGAATAATAGTTCATAGCAATAAAAAAAGTGGAGAATGTGAGACTCGAACTCACGACCTTCTGCCTGGTAGGCAGACACTCTACCTCCTGAGCTAATCCCCCACGTTAATTGTAATAGTAGTAGAAGTTTCTAAAAAATCAAATGAAGGTATAAAGTGCGTTTCTTCATTACTCGATGGTGGGTGAGTCAACGAAGGTGAATGTTCAATAGATCTCTAAATTGTATTTTACAGAAAAATAAAAATAATAATTTCGTGATTTAAAGTCTAGTAAGTCAATTAAGGAAATATTGTTATGAAGATATTTTAAATGTTTCATCATTTTTTAATATATGTTGTTTATGAGCTTCAAAAATACTTGTTTGTGGGTAAATTTTTATACTTTATAAAATAGAATTTTAATGGCAATTAAAAAATAGATTTTTCTGATTCTTAAAGGAATATTTTTTTAACCCTCTATTTTAAATATATATTTTCTCTCATGAGAGATATTTAGGAAAACCGAAAAAAAATCATCTATAATTTGTGTATTGATTACGGTTTGAGGTTATGTTGGGGTTTTACTTATGAGAAAGGTGTTGATATTTATTTTCTATTTCCTTACTTTATCTCTGATAAATGTTTCTTACTCAGCAAGTGCTAGTATCACTTTTAAAAATCCTTTTGAAACTGGAATTCCTGCCATGATTACCAGTAGTGATTCTGTTCTTGAAAATATGAAGTTATTGAAGCGACACACTAATGAAACCTATCCATATCAATGGGACAAGTATTTAAAGAATGGTTTACTGAAGCATAATGGAATAATTCGGAGCAAGAAGAGTAAAGAAAATCATAAGTCACTGAATTTTTTCGTTTTTGATTATACTTTTGATGTCAGTAAGGTGAAGGATTTAAAAGCCATATCTAAAATGTCCTTCATGAGTGGCCCATCAAATCCACTATATGTTATCGGTAAAAATGAAACAACAGGAGCACAGAATATCTTTAAAATTAACTCCATGATATTGAGTAACGGTAAGCTTGTTGCGAATGTATTTTGTGCTGCACGTTTCTCGGAAACAAACCCATCTTTAGTCAAAGTCTCGTCACAATCTGAAAAGTCCTTGAAGGAATTAAACCTTAAAGTGAATAAGAAGAGACTAGGTACTCGAAATCAGAATTTTAGGTACACTCGTCTGTTAAATGAAGGCTGCTTTTTTTCGGTAAAAGATAAAAATAAAGTTTCTTTTGACTGGATTGATTCTAAAGATGTTCCACTCACGATAAGGAAACTACTAGCAGAGCCACAGTATTCAAAATAATATTTATTGTATTAAACTGGTATGGAGAGAAAAAATGCATATGTCTATCATCAAAAAAATCGTACTCTTGGTGTTCTCGATTTTTTTCTCCTATTCTTCAATCGCAGTAGGGGCTTCTTTGTCTTATGACCTTGCTCTAAATCAAGAATCAAAAGACAGTATTCTTAAAAATATCAATTCTATGGGATTGTCCCTCAAAATCTCTTCAATTAAGCCTGTTAAATCTAAAAAACCCCAGACAGATGTGACGAATTTACTCCTATTTGTTGATAGTAAAACGATGCGAAGTTCATCCTCAAAAGCATTGGAAATAAAAAGTATTACCTTTGATTCAAAAGGATTATCCAACCCAGTTAAGATGTCTTTTTTGAAAAAACCTCAGTCATCAAAGGCCACATCACCGGCTATTACTTTAATGTCGATTCAAGAAAAAAAGGGTAAAATGTTAGTATCTATTAGCTGTTCCTCGGACACGAGTAGCTACAGTCGTGTTATGAACTCTCAATCAATAAAATCAATCAGGCAGGCTAAAAGAAACCGTATGAAGACAGGTTCTCGGCAATTGGCCCCCCCTAATTTGTGTGGCCTTACTACAAATAAAAGACTCTTCGTCTTGTTTAACGGGTAGTTAATTTACACTTTGGCATATCTCTTTAAAATATTCTATTTGGCTTCTGTGTAGGTGTTTCTTGATTAGGTTGTCATCGACAACTTTTCGCCAAAACCCAGTTATCAACATATTGTGCTCCGAATTTTTTCAATGTTTTACACGCCGCATTGAGCGTATTTCCAGTGGTCATGACATCATCTAATAGTGCTATATGTTGTGGTAAAGATTTGTTGTTACACAGAAAAGCATTCAATACATTGTCCCTGCGCTGTTTTAAGCCGATCTTCGCCTGAGCCTGGGTTGCTTTATGTCGAATTAACCCTGTAGCATTCATGGGAATTCTTGTCATTCTACTGACATGATAGGCAATGCATTGTGCCTGGTTATAGCCTCTTTGCTGTTGTCGTTGTTGGTGTAAGGGGATGGGTATGATCAAAGAAGGGCGTGATGTGTTTTGGTAATAGTTCTCCATTTGCCTAGAAAATAGATAGGCAAGCAGTTTAGCGTGTCGAATACAGCGATTGAATTTAAGTGATAAAATCCATGATTGAATATATCCTTGATATTTGAAGGGTGCTACTGTCCGTGTAAATTCTGGTGGTTGGCTGAGGCACTGCCCGCAGGTATCATTGCTGTTATCAGCAGTGGTGAATGCATTCCCGCATTGATAGCAAGCATCAGGATGATGTGGTAAATAGCTAAAACAAGCCTCGCAGAGGAGTTGCTTGGTTTTCATTCGACAAACAACGCAGCTATGATAGCGACAACGTTGGCGAACTTGTTGGATGACATGTCTCATCCAACCATTCTAGAACGGTATTACTGATATCCAATACCGTGTTTTACATAGGTTAATTAGGCTTGTTGTAGCGTATCGTAGACTTTTTCAAAGACATAACCCATGTGGACGCGATTGGCTAAGTCTAGTTTATTGACATTTAGCTCAAGCGTTGGCTTTTTATGGAAGCCAGTTTTTCTAACGTCATCAGGGTAGCTGCCATAAAAACGGTTGAGAGATTGGATGTCAGAGAACTCCCACCCACCTTTAATTTCCATGGCTCGACCACGTTGCTGAATACGCTTCCAAGCGAGTTCTGGTCGACCTTGTAAGACAATCATCAAATCAGATGACGGAAGCGAGTTATTGGTCTTGTAGAACTCGGTATTGAGCATATCAAGTTCATTGCTGGTAAGGTATCCGGCTTGATGAAAGTGTTCGCAAAAAACCAGTAAATCCTCGGCTAAAGAGCGATCTTTAACTGTGCTGGTTGGACTATTAGCACCTCGCAAGCGCTGCTCCGCACGCATTTTGATAAAGTGCTTTTGAAGGTTAAAGCAATGTTCTTTTTTATTTTTAAGGAATTCATTCAGTAAAGGATTTTTCTCTGGATTTTCATAAATCGCATCAATCCTTAAGCTACGCTGCATCAATGCTGTGACAGTCGATTTTCCGAGACCAACATTACCTGCAACGGTGATCAATCGTTTGTTTTTCTTGAGATAATCTTCTAGGCGTTGTTCCGCCTCACTGGCGCGAATAGCCGCTTCTGTTTCGGGAAGTTGCACCCAAGATTGAAGACCCGGTGTACATACACGAAGATCCAATTCTTTAATCTTTAATGAGATCTTATCGACGGTTTCTCGTAAATAAGCATCCAGGTCATCGCGAGGACTAGCGTCTATCACGAGCACAGGACAATTCGTGTTCCTAGCTACAAATGTCTCGTAGAGACCATTTAAGAGTTCTAAATAGTCACGAGGAATACTGCGTTCACAATCACGACCACGCTTTTGAATACGAGCCATGATGGTATCAATGTCAGCACGCAAATAAACCAGCAGTGTGGGTTCCTCGATTTTCTGCATCATGAGGTTGTAGTTGTGTTGGTAGACTTCAAACTCAACATCACTCATATGCCCCATGATTTTCTGAGCTTTGCCGAAGATATGGTAATCTTCGAAAATAGTGCGGTCCTCTAAAACAATACCGCGTGCACGATCGATCTCATATTGACGCTCTAAACGGCCATTGAAAAATTCCAGTTGTGCAATTAAGGCGTGTTTTTTCGGGTCTTTGTAAAATGCATCAAGGACATTAGGGTTGAAGTGTTCTTGGAAGCTATGAACACGCTCATCTCCATCAGTTGAAGGGAAATGGCTCAGCAGTTGTGTCGACAATGGTGGAAATTGCATCGCTTCGATGAGTGTCGATTTTCCTACACCAATATTGCCGACGACACCAATCCTTAAATTTTCCATGTTGATCCCTGTTGTTTTTGCGATGAAGAGAAGTTGGATATGGATTCTTTCAGAAATAAAAGGTGAGTGCAAGCGAGTTTGAAGGTGGAATTTTTTGATCAGGCAATGGTATTTTGACGAGTGAGTAACTGCAACGCCAACCGAGCAGTGAGTGTATGGTCAACACCGGATCCTAAATTTTTACGCATAGCCTGAAGTTGGCGCAAGCGTTGCTCCCGATAACCCGCATTGGTGATCAATTGGACGATTTCATGCGCCAAGTTGTCCGGTGATGCCTCATGTTGAAGGTGCTCTGTGGCGATGGTGTCTTGTGCGATGATGTTACATAACCCAATCCATGGTGTACGAATCACACGTTTACCAACGTGATAGGTCAACCAGTGTGTTTTGTACAAGAGAGTCAAAGGCGTTTGCATGAGTGCTAGCTCTAATGTGATGGTTCCTGACACGGCCATGGCGGCATCACAAATTTGCATAGCATCATAGAGGTGATTGTGTGTCAGTTGTACATGGTCTGGTAGCTGTTGGCGGAGTTGATCGGAATCAATATGCGGTGCAACGGGCAGTAGCCATTGTGCGTGAGGTAGGGTTTTTTCCACAATGGGTATGGCTTTTGCCATGATGGGTAATAAAGTGGCAATTTCTTGAGGGCGACTTCCTGGAAACAGCCCAATAACCGGATGCTCAGGATTGCAATTGAAGTGTTTGTGAGCTTGTTCCTTGCTCATCGAAGGGCGCGCCACTGCTGTTAGGGGGTGTCCGACAAACGTTGCTGGCACGTGCTCTTGGTGATAGAGCTTTTCCTCAAAGGGAAATAAGACAGCCATATGATCCACTGTGTCTTTGATGGTATGAATACGTCCATATTTCCACGCCCATATTTGCGGGCTAGCGTAGTAAAACACCTTGATGTGAGCGCGTTTTGCTAATCGCGCAATGCGCAAATTGAATCCAGGATAATCGATTAGAATGACAAGATCGGGTGGGTTATGTTTCAGCTGATGTTTGATAATCTTGAATGCCCGACGAACAACGGCCAGTTTTCTAATGACCTCTATTAGCCCAATGATGGCTAGTTCTTGACTGTGCATAAGGATATTGACACCAGCTTGTTGCATCAAGTCACCACCAAAGCCGGTGAAAGTTAGGGTGGGATCTTGTGCTATCATCGCATGCACTAAATGAGCACCTAGCTTATCACCGGAGGTTTCCCCAGCAATGATTAATATGCGCGGCGTTTTCACAGACTTATGCATCCGTTAGGTGTTCTTTAAAAGTGGTATTGTTTTGGGTCACAGCTTGTGTGATTTTGATGGCAGTTTCCAGTGCCTTGCGGCCATCCTCACCTGGTACGATGGCTGGTTTGTTATGTATGATCGAATGTAAGAAGTGCTCAATTTGGTCTTTTAGAGCGTCCCCTTTATCAAATCGGATCTTGCCCTGAACCACCTCTGGTACGCCAGGATGAATTTCTGCAGCTCCCCGGCTGTAATACTTGAGAATTTTATGGTCCAAATCGATATTAAGAAAACTTTCACTCTGAAAAATGCGAAGTCGTCGTTCTTTTTTCAAACTAGCTCGACTAGCTGTGACATTGGCAACACAACCATTTTCGAACTCGATACGTGCATTGGCTAAGTCAATATGCGATGAAAAAATAGGTGAGCCATTAGCACGAATATCTACAATGTCTGATTGAATCATGGACTGAATGATATCGATGTCATGAATCATTAGATCTAGAACAACATTAACGTCTGTGCCGCGTAACTGAAAAGGCGCGGTGCGTAGGGATTCGATGAAGCGTGGTTGAAGAAGGTAAGGAGAAACAGCCTTGACCGCATTATTAAATCTCTCTAGATGACCAACTTGTAACAGTGCATGATTGTCTTTGGCTATTTGAATCAGTTCATCGGCTTGCTCTACAGTCGTCGTGATCGGTTTCTCAATCAGAACATGGATACCGGCTTGTAGTAGAGATTTTGCAACTTCGAAGTGAAAAGGGGTTGGAGTAGCAATGCTAACGGCATCAACTTTTCCAATCAACTGTTCGTAGTGTGCAACGCTCGAGGTGTCGTAGCGATCAGCAATTTCATCAGCGCGATTAGGGTTAGTGTCATAGACACCGACTAACTCAGCATAATCACAATCTGCGTATTTTTGTGCGTGATATTGACCAAGGTAACCAACACCCACAACAGCGGCTTTAATCATGTTCATTTTTTGCTCATGATGACTCTCAAGAAGGTCGATATAGTGTCAGTTTTTAGACCGCATTTCAATGTTAAGGGAAAATAATACGATTGTGATGGCAGAGGGATGGCTATATCATAGCGCACAAATGCATTTAAATTCAGCTAGACAAGGAGTGATCGATGACAACAACACCTCGATTAATGGCAGGAGTGGATGAAGCAGGTCGCGGGCCACTAGCAGGACCTGTCGTGGCGGCTGCCGTGATATTAAGCGATGGTTGTTCATTAGAGGGTTTGCGAGACTCCAAAAAACTATCAGAGAAAAAGCGTGAGCAATTATTTGATCGCATTCAAGAACAAGCGGTGTCCTATGCCATCGCTATTGTGGATCATGAAGCTATCGATCGTATTAATATTTTACAAGCCACACTATCTGCCATGCAGCAATCTGTATTAAAATTATCCATAAAACCTGAGTATGTGCGTATCGATGGCAATCAGTCGCCTCATTTACCAGGTTACTGCGTCGAGACCATCATTAAGGGTGATGATAAAGTGTTAGCAATCAGTGCTGCTTCAGTGCTAGCGAAAGTGACCCGAGATCGTTTGATGCAAGACTACGATCAACAATACCCCGGCTATGGTTTTGCTCAACATAAAGGGTACGGTACTCAATCGCATCGTTTAGCTATTGAACAGCTAGGTCCTTGTGCCATCCATCGACGTTCTTTTTCACCCGTATCAAGGTATTTTGCCGCTGTGACATGAGTCTACTTTCTTGCCACAGAGAGCGGATGACAGTTCAATAGGGATTCGTTACCATGGGTACCAAATCCACAACCTACAGAGATGGTTGCTATGAAGTCGGTTGATTCGATCAATGTGAGTATTATTTGCGGTGGACAGTCATCGGAGCACGCCATTTCCATTGTGTCCGCACAAAATGTCGTGCGCACATTAGTACAAATGAGTTGCTCACCCGAGGTGATATGGATCGATTTATCAGGTCAATGGTGGCGTCTGTCTTCATCTAGTGAATTTTTAGAAGCAGGCGTTCAAACAAAAGAGCCTTTAGTGTTAACACCAGGATGCTCTTCACCTTGGAGAACTACCTCTACCCCATCGCTGGTTGATGTGGTGTTTCCATTGATTCATGGTGAAACAGGAGAAGATGGATCTCTTCAGGGGCTTTTAGAGCTTTTGTCTGTCCCGTATGTTGGTGCGAATCTTATGTCGTCTGCAATGTGTATGAACAAGGACATGGCAAAGCGTGTTCTGCGTGCGGCAGCATTACCCACGTGTGATTGGTTTGCGCTAAGTCCATCAAGTCGTGGGAACACTTCCTTCGAGAGTTTAGCTTCCCAATGGGGAGAAGTACTATTTGTTAAGCCTGCATGTCAAGGTTCGTCCTTTGGTGTGAGTCGTGTTACCGATGCGAATGGTTTTAATCGTGCGCTTGACCTGGCGTTTCAGTATGATGATGGTGTCTTAGTTGAACCAGCTATGAAGGGTGTTGAAATAGAATGTTCAGTGAGGGGGTATGGGAGTGATTTGACGGCATCGATACCCGGTGAGCTCGATGTGCATCACGATTTTTATTCCTTTGATGCAAAATACAACGACCAACATGGGGCGACTGCGATTGTGCCAGCTCGGTTGAATGCACAACAAGAGACAGCTGTTCAACAACTTGCACTAGCTGCTTGTCGGGCTTTACAGGTTGAGGGAATGGCTCGTGTCGATTTTTTTGTCAGTGATGAGCGTATCGTTATCAATGAAATCAATACCATTCCTGGCTTTACCGAAATTAGCTTGTATCCCCGTAATTGGCAGGCATCTGGTTTGTCGATGGAGCAACTAATACAAGATCACATTGTTTCAGCCATTCGTTATTTTGAACAACGCAAAAAAACACACATATCAACGTCTGACACTATCAAAAAGGATTGAGCATGGAACCCAGCTTTATTCATTTACGTGTGCATTCAGAGTTTTCTATTCGAGATAGCCTCATTCCTGTAAAACAATTGGCTAAAGTTGCACGAGAGCAATCCATGCCTGCTCTTGCTCTTACGGATCACGGTAATCTTTTTGGTTTAGTGAAATTTTACCGTGCAGTGCGAGCTCAAGGTATCAAGCCCATTATTGGTGCTGATATTTGGGTAAAAGCTGATCACGGTCATTTTCCAGTGACCGTGTTATGTCAAAATGCGCAAGGGTATCGTCATTTAACCCAGCTCATCTCTAAAGCGTATTTAGAGGGACAAACCAAAGATGCGTTACCGATGGTTCACTGGTCTTGGTTAGCTGAGTGGCATAATGGTTTGATAGTACTGTCTGGTGGTTTTCAGGGTGATATTGGTCAGGCGATTATCCAAGGTGATCTTGAGTTAGCGCAACAACGCTTGCAGGTATGGTTAGATTGTTTTGGCGATCGTTTTTACGTTGAAGTTAGCCGCACCGGTCATGCGAATGAAGCATTATACACGACACACATACTACCACTGGCCTATGAGAAGAAAGTCCCGGTTGTTGCAACCAACTGTGTTTGTTTCTTCAAAAAAACTGATTTTGAGGCACACGAAGCGCGTGTCTGTATTCAATCAGGCTACGTGTTAGAAGACACGAAGCGACCTAAACATTACACCGATCAACAATACTTTAGAACAGCCAGTGAGATGCAGGCACTGTTTTCGGACATGCCAGGGGCTTTAGAGAATACCGTGATTATTGCTCAGCGTTGTAACGTGGAGCTGGAGTTGGGTAAAGCGTATTTACCCGATTTTCCAGTTCCGGACGGTGTCACACTGGATCAGCATCTTGAGAAGGAATCATTCGATGGTTTGATGAATTTGTGGCCTCTCATTGAAAAAGAAGCTAAAAATCCTATCGAGGATTATCAGCAGCGTTTAAAAATTGAGCTTGATGTCATCAATCGCATGGGATTTCCTGGGTACTTTTTGATCGTAGCAGACTTTATTCGTTGGTCGAAAGCTAATGGTGTTCCGGTAGGTCCAGGTAGGGGTTCAGGGGCAGGTTCACTGGTGGCCTTTGTTTTAGGAATCACGATGCTTGATCCCTTGAAACATGAGTTGTTATTTGAGCGCTTTTTGAATCCAGAGCGGGTGTCCATGCCTGACTTTGACGTTGATTTTTGTATGGAAGGGCGAGATCGTGTGATCGAATATGTTGCTCATCAATACGGTCATGAGGCGGTGTCACAGATTATTACCTATGGCACCATGGCGGCTAAAGCCGTTGTACGAGATGTCGGTCGTGTTCTAAGTTTGCCCTATGGCTTTGTTGATAAGATTGCCAAGTTGATTCCCTTTGAAATTGGTATGACTCTGGATAAGGCGTTAGAGCAGGAAGAGCAATTAGCAGAGCGCTATCGAGATGATGCTGAGGTGACTACACTGATTGACTTGGCGAAAAAGCTCGAGGGTTTAACTCGTAATGCAGGAAAGCATGCGGGTGGTGTGGTAATAGCGCCGACACAGCTTACGGATTTTTCCCCTCTATATTGCGAACCTGACGGCAGTGACCACGCGGTGACTCAGTTTGATAAAGATGACGTTGAAGCTGTAGGTCTTGTTAAGTTTGACTTCCTTGGCTTGCGTACATTGACCATTATCAACTGGGCTGTTCAGGCTATCAACAAAAAACGAATATCTCTGGGTGAATCATGTCTCGATGTGGACACCTTGCCATTGGACGATGAAAAGACTTTTGATCTACTCAAGCGTTGTGAAACCACTGCAGTGTTTCAGTTAGAGTCTCGGGGTATGAAAGATTTGATTCGTCGTTTGCAACCCGATAATTTTGAGGAAATCACGGCTTTAGTAGCTTTGTTTCGACCAGGGCCACTGCAGTCAGGTATGGTCGATGATTTTATTGATCGTAAGCACGGTCGAGCACAAGTGGAATTTCCACATCCAGATTCTGCTGATGTACTTAGTCCGACTTACGGTGTGATTTTGTATCAAGAGCAGGTTATGCAGCTCGCACAGGTGTTAGCAGGCTATTCCTTAGGTGGTGCCGATTTATTACGACGTGCGATGGGTAAGAAAAAGCCCGAAGAAATGGCTAAGCAGCGAGGTACCTTCACCGAGGGTGCTAAAGCAAATGGTATCAATGAAGACACAGCAACGTATATTTTCGATTTAATAGAGAAGTTCGCAGGTTATGGTTTTAACAAGTCACACTCTGCAGCCTATGCACTGCTAGCCTATCAAACTGCTTATTTAAAGGCACATTATCCGGCAGAGTTTATGGCGGCCGTCTTATCATCCGACATGGATAATACGGATAAGGTAGTGGGTTTTATTGAAGAATGTAAGCGGATGAATCTTCGTGTGTTACCACCGCAAGTAAATCATAGTATTTATCCCTTCGCTGTAAATAATGACGGGGATATTCAGTACGGTTTAGGGGCTATCAAGGGCGCAGGGCAATCAGCAATGGAGCACTTGGTGCAAGAGCGTCAAGAACATGGCCCTTATCAGAATTTATTTGATTTAACGCAACGCCTGGATGGCCATAAGGTGGGTAAGCGTGTGCTTGAGCCACTGGTGCAAAGTGGTGCATTAGATGTTTTTTCTACGCATAGAGCTAGCTTATTCTTATCCATTGAAAAAGCCTTGAAGGCGGCATCTCAATATTCACGAAATTCAGCGCAAGGACAAGAGGATTTATTTGCTTCATCGTCAGAGGCCTCATCGAGTACCATCACGGTGGATTATCAAGACTGTCCCCATTGGGACGAACGCACAGTGTTACAAGGTGAAAAAGCAACACTGGGCTTTTATCTTAGTGGTCATCCGCTAGAAGCTTACCTTTATGAGCTATCACAATTAAGTTCGTTGAAGCTGAGAAACTTACAGGACCAAGTTGGTAAGACAGTAACCGTATCGGGGATGTTAATAGCACTGCGTAGCTTACTGACTCGTAAAGGTAAGCGAATGGCTATACTTCAGCTAGAGGATGAGACAGCTCGAATTGACGTGACCTTATTTAGTAAACTCTATGAAGCGATGATTCGTGATTTACACAACGATATGATCTACGTAGTTACCGCCAAGGTTGAGTTGGATGACTTTAATGGTGGTGTACGTCTAGTGGCAGAATCGATCGATTCTCTAGATCAGGTGCGTCAAACTCGCGCTAAGCGACTGCGCGTTATGATGAAGGGTGGAGACGATCTCACGAGTACTATTGTTGCGCTACGGTCGAGTATTCAAGCCATGTCTAATGCTCAATGTCCTATCAGTGTTGTATATCAGCATAACAACACACAGGCTGAAATACAGTGTGGTCAGCGGTGGTGTGCTGCAGTATCTGACGCTGATGTTGAACAAATCAAAGCTATCAGCGGCATCATAGCAGTTGAAGTACAGTATTAGGTATGGCCAATACCCACTACTCACTACCAATGATAACGATGGCATGTAAGTTGTTTACTGCTTACGAGGCTTTTCTATGAATCTTGAAGCATTTTTGATGTATAGAAGTTCATTAGAGATCACTGACGAGTCTGATTTCTCACATTATCGTGAATCTATTTGTCATTCAGATCATTTTGATTCAGAGGGTGTTGAATTTAATGATCATTTATTTATTTACTTGATGGTGTTATCAAATCTAATGAGTGGTAATCAGAATCCAGCTCAAATATTGCGCTTACCGTTAAGATGGTTACCAGATTATGTTGAGTATCAAGGTAAGTTCCGTAGTATTAATCCTCGAACATGCATGTGGGATGGCGAAGAACTATTTGTGTTATCGAAAATACATCAAGCTTCAGGTTCGACCAGCCGATTTTGGCGTGTTTTTAAGGTGCCACGAGTCATCACTCAATCACTGCAGTTTTTTGCTTTATTAATGCCAAGCAAACTGGACTGTTTTCAGTCGAAGGATTTCATGGATTATGTCGAGACAGTGACCGCTGAGTATCGTCATGCCATGAGTATTATTAAGTGTATCTATCCATACCAAAAGCCTCAGGTGTTTATGTTTCAAACGCGAAAGCGTTGCTGTTACCAACATGACAACGATGGTTCGATGCCTGTGTTGATTACTGGTTCGACAGGTGCCTGGTTAACCATAAAAGATTTATTAAACGAGTCCTCGGCGTTAGATAGCATTGGTTTTATGTCGATTATGAATTGGTTTTTGTCGCTGGCTATTTTACATTATCACGAGATCATTCACCGTGATGTGTCTGATACGAATGTGGTTGTATTTGGCCCAGGGGTGATGTGTTGGTTGATTGATTTCTTAAGCGCGGTACCCCTAAAAAACTGCTTAGCTATCTTAGAAAATAGTCCGTACTCAACATTTCCTGATATGGCCACTCAGAGTGGTCGCTACGACTATAAGACAGATATTTTTTCAGTCGCTATTTGTCTTTTTCTTTATCATGCTTCTTTTATGCCTAGATCAAGGGTAAATAAGGGGGCTGCCTTAATTGAATATACCAATAAATATTTTGGTTCATGTGACACGGAGAGAAAGCAGCGTTATCAACAGTATTTTACCGAGCTGCAACAGTCTCACTGTAAAACGAGTTATGTTTTATTAATACGATATATCAAAGGTTTTATTGATCCTGATCGTGGTCATCGACCATCGCTATCAGATTTATTCAACGATCGAGATATAGCACATAATATTAATCGCTCAATAAGAGAAATCGTTGCCTCTGTGTATTATCAAGATTGGTTCAGTGATTATGGGGTAGTTAGATTGCGCGATACTCTGGATACATTGAATCACTTACCTGAGGATGCTGATGTTGCCGTGACATCTCTTTTATCGATGGCATGTTTTGCCTTACATTGTCATCGTCTTGATCAAGATATTCGCACTCATCAGCTAAAAGAAATTGAATATCTTATGGCTAAACGAACACTGCATCCAGTGCACCGTCAACTATTATGGCGCTATGAAGGCATATTCCCATCCCTTCTAGTGGAATCCTTATGCACCAGAGTTTTTAATCGGATATTTGCCGCATTTATCGATCAAGAGATAAGAACTTTTATTCCAGTGAATGATACGCTCAACCAAACTCGTGACATTATTGTCGCACAAGGGCATGTAACCAATCATTGTATCGAGCAATTGATTGAAGATGCTCATGTGCGTGTGACATGTGAGGATGTATTGAGTCAGCAGGTGAGTCGTATAGAACATTTGTTTACCAGAGAGCAATCTATTACAGAGGTGATTAACCACGTGGTTGATCAAGCGTATTCAAAGATTGAGTCAAACGAGTGTGCGAGACGAGCTTTTACTGCAGAAATATTCATGCTTCTCACCAGCTTGGGTGTATTGATTGCTATGACAGGGCGCATATCCGATGACATTGATCACTACTCGAGTGTATTAATGTTAGTCATCTCAGCAGTCAGTGCATCAACCTTAGGAAGGATCCTCTCAAAATCTTCTAGCTATCTTCCAATAGTAACGCGCACATACGGGTTATTGAGCGGTTTTAGAACATCGAAATCACAACCAGCTAATACTTTTTCTCCAGTGGCAATCTCTGCTTGATCACTATCACCCTCCTGTGTAGCAAGTGTTTATATCGTATTTAATACTATAAAAATTTACATCAATCCGTCATAAAACAGTACTCATAGTATACATTCTGTGATTATGGTGATGATTTTGACGTGTTATTGAGATGGTGAAAATAATTAGAAGCTATTATGAATGGAGCGTTATCAAGATAGAATCATTTTTTGTCAAGCAGCTGATCTTAGTTCAAAAAGGTGAGGACTGAGCATCATTGAAAAAAATGAAGATTTATAGGAACTTATAATTGAAAAAATTATAGTTTTTTTGTCTATAATTAATGAGGATAAATAAAAAAAGAGAAAAAAATGATGAAACACTGATTAGCATTATTAGTGGCGACATGTCTGATGGGAGGAGTGGCGACGGCAGATTGCTATTGCGATTCAAAGTGGTGCAATAATCATGCCACCGAATGTTGCCATGAATATGGTGGACCAGGTGGAACGTGTTGTTAGTGATCACTGTATTGCGAAGGGTAAAAAAGCAAAATAACTGATGGTTGATAAAATACCATGAGTGGGCGCAGCGATGCATACGTTGCGGCTGGCCAATTTATCGTATAAGACCAGGCAAGATCGCATTATAAAATATAAAAAGTCAGTGACTTACATGGATAGGCAGGAAAATGAGACTTTCATAAACTACAATATAAATGTCATAGATAAAAAAGAAACACGTCATGAAAATACTATTAACAACCCTATTAACCATTGGATTACTTCATGGTGGGCCTGTCACGGCAGCTATCGATACTGGTGATATGAGAGCAGAATCAGCTACAACCGCAACAAATGATAAAAAAATAGATCAGAGTAGGAAAACTAGGGAGGCGTCTCCAGCTCTCATACTCCCCTTTGATTAGTAGCATAGACCTGACACGGGTAAGTGCTCATTTAACGCAGTCTCGACGACCGAAAAACCGGTAGAGTGAGGATGAAGACCATCACGATCTAGCATGTGTATGAGAGGCCGTGCTAAGAGGGTAGCAGAGGAGTTCGGAAATCGACACGCACCACAGCGAACACCGTCAAAAGTGATACAGAAGTGGGCTAGAAGTCAGCCTCATCGCCCAGCGTCTCTTGCCATCGTGACACTTGGATTGCTCAGATACGCTTGCATTCTTTGTCACGAGCTGTCCCATCGATCAACGTGTCTTTGCAAGTAAGCAGGATAACCTGCACTGGAATAGCGTTGATATTCAAGTAATCCCAGATCGAATTGCTTCAGTCTCAGCTAATCAATGGAATATCGTGTCGATCGTCGGTGTAACCTGATCTTGACCGATGGTTGAGTTTATTCCAGCCAACCCTTTAGGTCGATCGGTGTATTAAAATTATTACACAGGATTTTCATCAGTCGTGGGTCATCAAAGTGATTCGTTATTGTGTCTTTTGGAGAGATTAATATCACCCGAAGCATAATGGGATTTCATATCAACTGGAATAACGTAGCGATATTGTTTTGATGATAAAACATCATACAGTTATGGTGTGATGGGCTTAATCACCCTTAGGCCTTTTCAAAAGATAACAAGCTGGCGATATAACATACTTAGACATGGGCTTGGTGGTTCGGTATAGCAGATTATGGAAAAAGTGATCTTGAGAGGTATGATGTGGCTGGCATTCGCCAAAGGCGTTATAACCTATCTTGTGTTTCACTTGGTATCGCTGTATGGAGAAGTCATCTAAAAGCGTCAGTCTATGATCTTTACATTATCGATAAAATATCCAAAAAGGATGGCTTATACCGCAACAGCGATAGCCCTAATACAGTTGATGTACAAGGATTAGAGTCATTGGATACAGTGATATCAATTTCCAGCTCGTCCGTGCTTATAGACGGATAATCCCTAAAACGCAAAGGTGTAGTTGTTGTGACGGTGACTTATTTTTATACGCTAGGTGACGGATTGCGTTTGTCGACTAATAAGGTAACATTCAAGTTAGAGTGTGCTTGTTTTTCTACAGGGAGTCTTAATCAATAGTCAAATTTTTCGGTTAAATGTCGGGTTTATAGGCGTTTTTTGGTAGTAAAGCCGTGCTACGCAAGCATATTTTCTGCTGACTAATTGTTACATGGCTCGTGTTTCATAGCGTAACTTAAAGGATTCTGGCGTTGCTTTTAAAAGAGTTTGGAAAAGATAATGACTTTATTATTCCGTTGGAGTCATTAAAAGATTTCAGAAGACACCTGAAAATACTGTCTTTAAGGCGTTGTCTAGGCGAGGAAGGGGAAACTTTTAGTAATATAGAATTTAACTATTTTATTGAATTACAACGAGTGCTTTCTCAAAAAAAACTCAGTCCTGTCAAATTTCGTTCACTATCAGGTGAGCTTCCAAAACAGGTAACGATTAATAACCACAGTTATCCGTTAAAAGACAGAACATGTCTTTGGGATGGGTCTAGGCTTTACATTTTATCGCAGCTATACATGGCTAAGGGAGCTTCAAGTTTATTTAGAAGAACGGTTATGGTACCACTTTCTGAGAATGAGGAATTGCAGCTTTATGCAACGGTGAGTCCTATTGTTAGAGCTGAATACGATCAGTCCAATCTGCAACCTTATTTCGATCGTGTCTCTCAAGAGTATACGATATCTTTACGTGCGTATAATTTTCTCTATCCTTTTTTAAAACCGAATAAAGTCCAGTACCAACTGAATGCAGAGGAAGTTCCTGATGGAGATGAGAAAATCCTATTGTCAGCATTAATGACTCGTTCATATGGTGAATGGAATACATTGACGTCAATTTTACAAAGCTCGAAAAGATTAACAGAGGTTGGCTTTCTATCAGTGATGAATTTGTTTCTATCGATTCTCATTATTCATGAGCAATCATGTTTGCATCGAGATCTCGCCGATAAGAATGTTTTGGTGTACGGTCCAGGTGTTAGCGTACAATTCATTGATCTCTGTTCAGCCGCTCGTTTTGAAAAAAATTCACCGGTCAAACAATATGATCCATTATCAACACACCCCGATTTTAGTAGTCCTTATGGTTTTTATGATAAGCAATCCGATGTGTTTTCAGCTGTTTTTGATTTATTGAGATTTGAGGTTTTTGAACAGAAGATCTGGGATGAAAAGGAATTAGCAGATTTAGTCAATCATACGCATTATAAGTATAAAGATGAGGCTTCCTTTTCGATAAAATTACGACGTTACCAAGGTTTTTATAAGCAACTTGAAGAATCTAAGCCTAAACCCTCGTGGGTGATCTTTCTGCCTTATTTACTGAAATTGACTCACCCTGACAGATCCACGCGTGGAAATTTAATCGAAATTTTTTGTGACATTAATATCCTTAACAGGATTCGTGATTATATTTATACTGTCGGTGTCATATCTGATTTATCTTCAAATTTTTCGACAATTAACGGCTGGTCACTGCATTATGTGACCGGTGAAATTTTCCGTCATCATGATCAGACCTGTGTTGCATCTACAGCGATTTTAATGTTAACGGTATTTGCACTTCATTATAAATACATTCCTCACGAAATACGTATAAATCATAAGAAACATGTTGAATGTGTCCTTGACGAGTTAGTCGTATCTCCTCAACATCATAAGATACTTTTTCATTATGAGTCAGAGTTCCCGGGTTATCTCTCTAAAAACTTGAGTACCATGATGATAGACAGCATGATTATTGACGTTATCAGTGAGGTTTCCGAGGAAAATTCTATAATGAGATCTGTGCTTGATAATCTTTGTGAAAGAGTGGAATGTCAGCTAAAGTTTGATGCGATGGTTCGTTCGGAAAGTGGATCAGCACTAAGAGATATTATTGATGAAATTGATCGCAGGGATCTTATGGATGCTGTTTTGGGAGATATTATTGATCAAACTTTTGATGCGATTGATCTTCGATATTCAAATGAACGTATGAGAGTCACACAAAGAAATCTCCTGGGGCTTTTTACCGCATACACGATATTGTATCATTCTCACCAAACTTCAGATTATTTGCCAGATGGAATACATCGTTACCTATACTTTTCTTTGACGCTTATGCTGGCGTTTGTTATATCAGATCTGGTAGTCACAAAAACATTTACAGCGATCTTTCCTCGTAATCATCAAACCACAGTTGGTTTGTTTCGTCCTGTCGAGAAGAAGCCATACAGTATTGCCACTGAGTTGTTAACACTAAAAGCTTAATGATTCATCGGCTAGGAGTTTTTTTCTTTCCATTTTACTACGAGCTACTGTAGTAAAGTCGCAGTAGGTTATTAGTCTAAGCCAGCCAACGCCCGAGTGCAAAGCCGCCAGCGACACCGATCAGTCCAAATAGCAGTTGGATAATGACATCTAGAAGGGCAATCCAAGGATGGTGTTTCAACAAGCTGAATATTTCCAGTCCAAACGATGAGAAGGTGGTGAAGCCTCCTAAAAAGCCGACCACTAAGAATAATTGTAGCTCAGGTCGAAATACTGTGGCTTTTAATGTGAAGAATGCAGTTAAAAAACCAATGGCAAAGCAACCTATGAGATTGACTGTAATGGTTCCAAAAGGTAGCTCTAGAGGATTTGAAATAAAATAATTAACGCATTGAACAATAGCGTATCGTGAAGTGCATCCTAGCATGCCACCAAAGGCGACCCATATCCAATTCATTGTTCTTCTTCCTTGATTTAACTCATAGTGAGCGGGTTAATTCCTTCTTGTATTAAGCAGTCTGTGAGTGTAATGAGTGGTAGCCCAATGAGTGCTGTGTAATCATCACCTGACATCGATTCGAATAATGTAATTCCGAGACCTTCTGCCTTAATACTTCCTGCACAAAAATAGGGTTTATCTTTTTGAAGGTAGGCTTCTATCATCTCTTCACTGAGTAATTTGAAGGTGACCTGGTATTCAACAAGGTGTTGATGCATGGATTGTGTCGCTGTGTTTAATACACAAAGTGCTGTGCTAGAGAGCAGAGTCTGCCCGCTACACAACTGTAACTGCTGAACTGCTTTTTCATGGGTGTGTGGTTTTCCAAGCGCTTGACCATTAACTTCAACCAATTGGTCGCAGGCAACTATAAGAGCTTGTGGATATACTTTTGCAACTGTCTTTGCTTTCTCCTGTGCAAGTCTTTGCACGGTCGTTTTGAGTGTTTCATGTGCATAGGCTGTTTCATCAATATCGGGTGCATGCACAGCAAAGCTCAGACCAAGTCGCTGCAGTAATGTATTGCGTGCAGGTGAGCTAGAGCCAAGAATTAGCGGTTGTGTTGGATTAGTCATCAAGGTATTTCACAGCTAAGGTTGGTGCAAGGCCGATGTAATCTTGCGGGGTTAAGTTAGATAAAGCCTGTTTTGCATCATGTGGTATCGGTTGATCTTCAAGCCATGCATGTAGCGTTTCACGTGTGAGTGTTTTACCGCGCGTCAAACTTTTAAGGCGTTCGTAAGCGTCGGAAACACCGTATCGTCGTAACACGGTTTGTACGGCTTCGCCTAATATTTCCCAGTGTCGATTGAGGTCATGATTAAGTGCAGTTGTATTGGGAGTTATTTTCTTTAAGCCTTTTAAACAAGCAGTATAGGCTATGAGGCAATAACCAAATACGCTACCTAAGTTACGCAAGCTGGTTGAGTCGGTTAGATCTCGTTGCCAACGACTGATCGGGAGTTGTCTGGCTAAGTGCGTCGCAATGGCGTTAGCCATGCCTAAATTACCTTCGGAGTTTTCAAAATCGATGGGATTAACTTTGTGTGGCATGGTTGATGAGCCGACTTCGCTAGTTTCTCGTCTGAGTGAGAAATAATCGAGGCTGATATAACCCCAGATGTCTTTATTAAGGTCTATGAGAATCACGTTAAGTCTTGCAAGATGGTCTAATAGCTCCGCAAGGGCATCATGCGGCTCAATTTGAGTGGTCATCGGATTGTGGGTCAGTCCGAGTGAGGTAACCAATGCTTCGGTGAGCTCAATCCAATCAATGTCTGGATAGGCACTGAGATGAGCATTATAGTTTCCCACGGCACCGTTAAATTTTCCGAGGATATCGCAGGACATGAAGCGGTGATGCTCGCGTTTAAGTCGAACAACAACATTGGCCAGTTCCTTACCTACGGTTGTTGGCGAGGCAGCTTGACCATGCGTGCGTGATAACATGGCGAGATCAGCGTATTGACGAGCCATGTTTGAGAGGTGGTCTATAATTGTACGAATCTGTTGATCCAGGACCTGGCGTGCTTCTTTGATCATTAAGGCGTAGGCGAGGTTATTGATGTCTTCGGACGTCGCAGCAAAGTGAATCAGTGGAACACGTTGCGATAAGGTGGGGTGATTGCTGAAGTGATCTTGTAAGAAGTACTCAACGGCCTTGACGTCATGATTAGTGGTTTTTTCGATTTTTTTGACCTTGCTCGCTTCATCTAAGCTAAATGTATCAAGGATTGTGTGTAGGGTTTGTTGCTCTGATTCATCTAACGGAGTCGTGGCTATTTTAGGATGTTGGCAGAGCATCTGCAACCAATGGATCTCAACGGTTGTACGGCAACGAATCAGTCCATACTCGCTCAGAATTCGAGAGAGTGGCTGTGTGATGTGCGCGTATCGACCGTCTAACGGCGAGAGAGCAAGTAAAGTATCCGGAGCAGCCATCAAGGGTTCCTTTTTTGTCAAACATCGCGATTGCTGATGTTATCACTACGGGGATGGTGGATCAAAGCCTGGGACTTATCGTTGCATCTGAGCAGGCTCTGGGATAGTATGGCGAGCCTATAGATTATTGAAATCTTAAGTAAAATGTATTTTTTTTGACAAAGCTGGTGAGGATATTTTTCATGAAGTTCATCAATTTGGATCAACAATATCGACAGCTACAAACAGGCATCGATAGCGCAATTCTCAAGGTTTTAAACCATGGTCAATATATATTCGGACCTGAGGTTCAGCAGTTAGAGCAGACCTTAGCAAGTTTTGTCGGTGTTGATCATTGTATCGCAATGAGTAGTGGGACAACTGCTCTCGAAATTGCTTTGCAAGCTATCGGTGTCAAGTCAGGCGATGAGGTCATCACAACAGCATTTAGTTTCTTTTCAACAGCTGAAGTTATTGCTCGCATGGGTGCAATACCGGTTATGGTGGACGTTAATCCGCTCACCTACAACATGGATGAGCATCTTATTGAAGCGGTGATCACTGAAAAAACTAAAGCGATTATGCCTGTCAGTTTGTACGGTCAACCGGCCAATTACACAGCAATCAATGCGATTGCTGAAAAGTATCAACTACCGGTCATAGAGGACGGCGCTCAAAGTTTTGGTTCTACGCATCATGGAAAGCGCTCTTGTGGTTTGACAACCATTGGTTGCACGAGTTTTTTCCCCTCCAAGCCGTTGGGTTGTTATGGTGATGGTGGTGCCTGTTTTACTAACGATGCCTCGTTAGCTGAAACGATGCGTTGTTTAATTAACCATGGTCAATATGAGCGCTACGTTCACGAGATGATGGGTTGTAATGGACGATTGGATACCATTCAAGCGGCTGTCTTATTAGAGAAAGTCAAGATCTTCGAACGAGAGGTGGCTCAGCGTCAGCAAGTTGCAGCTTGGTATGCGCAGTCTCTGCCTGATGAAATGGTTAAGCCTCATATTTTGTCCGAGAATGTCAGTGTATTTGGCCAGTACACCATACAAGTCTCCGATCGAGATGTTTTTCGCCGATCGCTAAATGATGCCGGTATTCCAACAGCAGTGCATTATCCCAAGGGTATGCATCAGCAGCCAGCAATGACAACCTATGCCTGTTCCGCTCAGTCATTTCCGCATACAGAGAAAGCGGCACAGTCGGTTGTCAGTTTGCCGTTTTACCCCTCTATGTCTCAGTCAGAGGTTTCGCAAGTAGTGGGTGCTATTAAATCCAATATCTTACAGGGAGTATAGAATGGCGATATCGAACGCTACTGTTGAGGACGATCTTATTAGTCTGGGCGATTTAGTCAAAGCAATAGTTAAATATAAAAAATTGTGTTTATTAATCGTTACACTATTCTGTTCTATTGGTGCTTTGTATGCCTGGAAAAAAAATCCTCAGTACGAATTTACTCGCGTTATAGTTCCTGCCTATTTGCCTGCTTCAGTAAACGGAATTAATATCAGTAGTGATCCTCGTGCTCTGCAGCATGGTGGTGCTCTAGAGCAGTTTATCACCGTTACCTTGAACAAGCTTAATAGTGAAAGGAGGGCTGATGGCAGTAGATATCCAAAGATATCATTAGCTGATACTTCAACACACGATCTACTCACTTTATCAGCACGCTCAGAAAAGATAAAAATGACAATAGTTCGTGATAGAATGCAAGAAGTACTTGCACAGATTAATGCTTATCAGTCGCCTGTCATAGATTTAGTTCACGAACAAACTAATCTTGCGATTCAAACAAACCAGAAACACGCTGAAAATATTCGTCACGATCAAAAGCAGCTGCAGAATGTTGCTGATTATTTGACTAAGCAGGTACTACCATCACCACATTCTCTATTAAAGCCAGTTGGTATGGTTGATCAGGCAAAAACACTTAAACCTGATATTGTCAATCTTCTGAAGCAATATGTTGATTCTACAAAAGCCATTCATGATCTTTCCATGACTAACAAGTCATTTGCCGACAACAATCAACTAATTATATTGCAGAAAGGTAGTCAGGTATACCGAGCAATGCTTTCTCAGGTGAAGTCATCAGAGTTTCTCTCACCTTTGCAAGTTTCTCCAGAGCCTGTCAGCCTCTCACGATCCTTAATAATCATTGTTGCTTCATTTTTTGGTTTGATGGTTGCGATGATTGTAGCATTGGCTTTGAGTTATTGGCGTAGAGATGCCTAGTGGTTTTTCGAGAAGAGAAAGTGGGTGATGTCAAGTAAATCATGGTATCTTATTTTTTCAAAAGCTAGGCAAGAGGCGGTTGCTCAAAGGAACTTAGAGCGCCAGGGTTATCAGGTTTTTTTACCTTTAGTCTCTCAAAACAGTTGTGAGTCAGGCGTTAGGAAAACCGTTACTGCTCCAATGTTTCCGCGCTATCTTTTTGTTGAATTGGATCAATTCACAGATAATTGGTCACCGATTCGTTCGACCCGAGGTGTGCAAGCTTTAGTGCGTTTTGGTGAAGACGCGGCACGTGTTCCACAGGATCTAGTACAATCCCTTCAGTCGCACGCGGAGGACTTAAGCAAGTGTTTGTTGCAGAAGGACCGTTTTGATGTGGGTGAGAAGGTGGCGTTGATTGATGGTCCGTTTTCTGGGTATGAGGGTATCATCCACGCTCAGCAGGGTCAGGATCGGGCGATCGTTTTGTTAAATATTGTGAGTCACTACACACAAGTGACGGTTGGGTGCAACACAATTACTAAGCTATAGCTTTTGTGTTGTTTTTAAAAAATGCGATTAGCTTCGTAGGGCGGTAGCGTACTTTTAGTTTATTTTTTGTTCGTAGAATAAAGGAAATAGTTGTGATCTTAATAACAGGTGCTGCAGGATTTATTGGTTTTCACCTTGCCAAGAGACGTTTGGAGATGGGTGATGAGATTATTGGGGTAGACAATCTAAATGATTATTATGATGTCTCATTGAAATTAGCGCGCTTAGAGCAACTCAAGAAGTACCCTAATTTTACTTTTGAGAAGCTGGATATCTCAGATCGATGTTTAGTGCCTCAATTATTTAAGCGTTATGCTTTTAGTAAAGTAGTTAACTTAGCAGCACAGGCTGGCGTTCGTTATTCATTAGAGAATCCTTTGGCGTACATTGATTCTAATGTGCTTGGTTTTACCAATATCATCGAGGGGTGTCGTCATCATAAAATCGAACACTTGGTGTATGCTTCGACCAGTTCTGTCTATGGTGCGAACGAAAATCAACCTTTTTCTGAGTCTCACAGTGTTGATCATCCTTTGGCAATTTACGCAGCCAGTAAAAAGTGTAATGAATTGATTGCGCATTCATATTCCCATTTGTATGGATTGCCAACTACAGGGTTACGGTTCTTTACTGTTTATGGCCCGTGGGGTAGGCCTGATATGGCTTTATTTCTGTTTACGAAAGCTATGATGAACGATGAGCCAATTGATGTTTATAATCACGGTAATATGGTTCGAGATTTTACCTATGTTGAGGATATTGCTGAAGGTATTTCCCGTGCTGTTGATGTGCCAGCAAAATCCAATAATAATTGGGATGCAATGAATCCAGATCCTGCAACTAGTCGTGCTCCGTATAGGGTTTATAATATTGGTAACAGCAACCCCGTGCCTCTTATGCGTTATATACAAGCTGTTGAAAAAGCATTAGGTAAAAAGGCACAGTTAAATATGATGCCGATGCAAGATGGTGATGTTCCTTCTACTTTCGCAGACACTACCAAACTACAAAATGACATGGGTTATAAGCCATCGAGATCAGTTGAAGAGGGAGTGGCGCATTTTGTCGATTGGTATAACGAGTTTTATCATCCTTTTATTATGAGTTAGTATTTATCAAGAAGAGTTTTATGAATAGAAAAGTTTCAGTAGTAGGTTTGGGTTATGTTGGTTTGCCATTAGCAGTTGCTTTTGGTAAGAAATCTAATGTCATTGCATTTGATATAAAAGCTGACAGAATCAGCGAGCTCAAATCTGGCATTGACAATACTTTAGAGGTAGAAAAGGAAGAACTAAAAGCTGCTGATCTCACTTTTACAGTAAACCCTAGCGACTTGAAAAAAGCCAACTTTCATATTGTTGCTGTGCCAACCCCAATTGATAATTCGAAACAACCAGATTTAACTCCGCTGTTAAGAGCATCAGAAACTATTGCTTCTATTTTAAAAATGGGTGATATCGTAGTGTACGAGTCCACAGTCTATCCGGGTGCTACAGAAGATGATTGTGTTCCTGTTTTAGAGAAAATTTCTGGATTAAAATGTGGAATTGATTTTTTTGTAGGTTACTCACCGGAAAGAATTAACCCTGGTGATAAAGAGCATAGTTTTTCAAAAATAACTAAAGTTGTTTCCGGGCAAACACCAGAGATTTTGAAAATCGTATCTGATGTCTATTCCTCTGTAGTTGAGGCAGGTGTTTATGAGGCTAGTTCAATTAAGGTTGCAGAAGCTGCTAAGGTTATTGAAAATTCGCAGCGCGATATCAATATTGCATTTGTGAATGAATTAAAAATCATTTTCGATAAAATGGATATTGATATTTATGAAGTATTGGAAGCGGCTAAAACCAAGTGGAATTTTCTTGATTTTAAGCCTGGTTTAGTCGGTGGACATTGTATTGGCGTGGATCCTTACTATTTAACGCATAAGGCGCAACAGCTAGGCTACCAGCCTGAAGTGATTCTATCAGGTCGTCGAATCAATGACGGCATGGGAAAGTATATTGCAGAGCAAACTGTTAAGAGGATGATTCAAAATAATATCCATGTTCATGGTTCAAAAGTGGGTATATTAGGCTTTGCATTTAAAGAAAATTGTCCTGATGTAAGGAATACAAAAGTTGTAGATATCATTAATGAATTAAAAAGTTATTGTATAGAGCCTATGGTATACGATCCAGTTGCTGATAAGGGTAATGCAGGCAACTACTATAATATAAAGCTAAAGGAGTTTAGTGATATTTCTACATGTAAGGTGGTTATTATTGCTGTTGCGCATGATGTATTTAAAAGCAAGAGTGTTTTAGAAATAATTAATAATTGCCAGGTTGTTGTCGATGTGAAGAATCTATCAAGCGCATTACAAATGCATACTTATACTCCAGTATTAGGTGGAGCTTAACTTAATGAAAGGAATTATTTTAGCGGGTGGAAGTGGCACAAGGCTGTATCCTTTAACCCAGGTGATTAGTAAGCAATTGCTACCTGTTTACGATAAACCAATGATTTATTACCCGCTAGCAACGCTAATGCTGGCAGGTATTAAAGATATTTTAATTATCTCAACACCGCGTGACTTGCCGCAATTTCGGTCACTACTCAAAGATGGATCCCAATGGGGAATCAGTATTTCTTATGGAGTACAACCCAACCCTGACGGATTGGCGCAAGCTTTTATTATTGGTGAAGAGTTTATTGGCAACGACTCAGTGTCGCTTATTTTGGGTGATAATATTTTTCATGGCACAGGTTTTCAGAGTATCTTAATGCGTGCTCGAGATGAGTTAAATGGTGCCTGTGTGTTTGGTTATTATGTTAATGATCCTGAGCGTTATGGTGTTGTTGAGTTTGATGAGCAAAGTGAAGTAATTGGTGTTGAAGAAAAACCTAAGCAGCCTAAGTCAAATTATGCGATTACAGGCTTGTATTTTTATAATAATCAAGTGGTCGATATTGCAAAGTCGATTAAACCCTCTTCGCGTGGAGAGCTTGAAATTACTGATGTTAATAAAGTTTATTTACAGCAATCAAAACTTAAAGTTGAACTTCTTAATCGTGGTTTTGCATGGCTTGATACAGGAACCCATCAATCACTACTGGAAGCTAGTGAATATGTGGCGCTCTTAGAACGTCGTCAAGGTTTAAGAGTGATGTGCCCCGGGGAAATTGCTTGGCGAAAAGGTTTTATCAATGATGAGCAGTTGGAGTGGTTAGCCAGGAAAACACTTAAGAGTGGTTATGGTCAATACTTAATGAATTTATTAAATAAGATAGCTCTCGAGGTTTAATTATGTCATTTCAACCAAAAAATATTTTAGTGACAGGAGCAGCGGGGTTTATTGGTTGTAACTTCGTCCGAATGATATTCAATAAATACATTGATATTCGGATGATTAGCTACGATAAGCTGACGTACGCGGGGTCTTTGGATAACTTGCATGATGTGATGAATAACTCCCGTCATGTGTTTGTTCAAGGTGATATTTGTAACCGTCAACTAGTTGGTAAAACTTTAAGAGAGCATGCCATTGACACCATTGTGCATTTTGCAGCAGAAAGCCATGTTGATAATTCCATTGCAGGTCCGGAAGTGTTTTTTCAAACCAATGTTATGGGTACATTGTCACTTATCGATGAAGCGAGAAAATACTGGCAAGATGAAATGGGATGGGACGAGAAGCAATGCCGTTTTCATCATGTATCTACTGATGAAGTGTATGGTACCCTTAGCAAGGATGATCCTGCCTTTACCGAAGAAACACCTTACGCCCCTAATTCACCATATTCGGCATCCAAGGCAGCATCTGATCATATTGTCAGAAGCTATTTTCATACTTATAAACTGCCTATGACTATGTCAAACTGCTCTAATAACTATGGTCCTTATCAGCACCAGGAAAAATTGATCCCTGTGATTATGCAGGCCTGTATAGATCAAAATCCTATTCCAATTTATGGGGATGGGAGTAATATTCGAGATTGGTTGCATGTTGATGATCACTGTAATGCGGTTGATCTTATTGTTCGTCAAGGAAAGATAGGCGAAACTTATAACATTGGTGGTGATAACGAACTATCTAATTTGGAACTTGCAAAGAAAATTTGCCAGCAAATGGATGATGTTAATTCTGAAAATAAGCCACATGAGACACTAATAAATTTCGTTGAAGATCGCAAAGGCCATGATTGGCGTTACGCAATTGATACTAGCAAGATCTGTAAAGAGCTAGGCTGGAAGCCAGCTCAAGACTTTAAAGCCTTGCTTAAAAATACGGTAGAGTTTTCATTGGAGGTAGTTTAGGTGAAGATCAAATGGCTTGACCTATATAATAAGTCAGATAACCGTGGTAACTTGGTTGTCGCCGAAGCTCAAAAAAATATCCCATTCAACATTAATAGAGTTTACTGCTTGTATAATCTTAATGAAGAGCCTCGAGGCTTCCATGCTCATAAAGATCTTCAACAAGTAGTCGTGTGCTTATCTGGAAGTTGCAAGTTTCTATTAGATAATGGTCAAGAAAAAGAAACTATAGACCTAAATCCTGATGCTTCAGGTCTTTTTGTTGATAAAATGATATGGCGTGAAATGTTTAGTTTCTCATCCGATTGTGTTCTGATGGTATTGGCTTCAGAGCATTATGATGAAAATGATTATATTCGTAATTATGATGATTTTTTAATAAGTTCATCAGGTTAATGTAAGTAGGACTTCACAATGATTCATTCTTTAGCCGATGTGCAGACTAACTCTATTGGCGTGGGGACAGACATATGGCAATTTGTTGTTATATTAGGTAATGCGAGAATAGGTAGTGACTGTAACATTTGCTCACATTGCTTGATTGAGAATAATGTCATTATTGGTGATCGTGTCACTATAAAGTCTGGCGTACAAGTTTGGGACGGGGTTGTAATTGAGAGTGATGTTTTTATAGGTCCTAACGTTACTTTTACGAATGACTGTTATCCAAGATCGAAACAATATATCGAGAAATATCCGCGGACCTTAATTAAGTCGAGAGCTTCAATTGGAGCTAACGCAACAATATTGCCAGGGATTACGATCGGTGATAATGCAATGATCGGAGCGGGTTCGGTTGTGACTAAAGATATCCCTAGTGAGGAGCTATGGGTGGGAAACCCAGCTAGGTTTATTAGGAAGATTCAATGATGAAATTTCTTGATTTAAAGGCAGGCTTCGATGAACTTAGGGCTGAATTTGATGAGGCTTATAATCGTGTCATGGATTCAGGTTGGTATATTCGAGGCGCTGAGTGCGAAACCTTCGAAATGGAGTTTTCAGCATATTGTGAAACCAACTATTCAGTAGGTGTTGGCAACGGCTTAGAAGCATTAGAGCTTTTATTGCGCGCATATGGTATTGGTGTGGGGGACGAAGTGATTGTTCCATCTAATACATATATTGCTACATGGTTAGCTGTGAGTAATGTGGGTGCAAAGGTTATTCCTGTTGAGCCCGATATTAGAACATATAATATAGATCCTCAGTTAATAGAAGCTGCAATTACTCCCAATACAAAAGTTATTATTCCTGTTCACTTGTATGGTCAGCCCTGTGATATGGATCCAATAACAGAAATTGCTAATAAACATCATTTAATCGTTATCGAAGATGCAGCGCAAGCCCAAGGAGCCCTCTATAAAAAAAGTAAAGTTGGTAGTCTAGGACATGCAGCAGCTTTTAGCTTTTTTCCAGGTAAAAATTTAGGTGCTTTTGGTGATGCAGGAGCCATTACTACTAATGATAAAGTAATCGCAGAAAAGGTAAGGGTCATTGCGAATTATGGATCTTATAAAAAATATTATAATGATGTCAAAGGAGTAAATTCGAGATTAGATGAATTGCAGGCAGCTTTCTTAACGGTGAAGTTAAGGTACCTTGATGAGTGGAATCATAGAAGGAAAGTAATCGCATCTCATTATCTAGAAGCATTAAAAGTATCTTCTTTTGTTTTGCCATATGTTTCAGTACATTCGGATCCCGTGTGGCACCAATTTGTGATTAGAGCCCAAAATCGGGAGAGTATTCAGCAGTATTTAAACGAACAAGGTGTATCAACAATGATACACTACCCAGTTCCACCACATAAACAAGAAGCGTACGATATTATGAACGATGAAAAATTACCGGTTTCTGAAAAAATTCATCAAGAAGTTCTAAGTTTGCCAATTGGCCCGCATTTTTCGTTTAAAGAGCAAGAAAAAGTCACTTCTTCATTAATAGACTGTTCTATAACACAAGAGACATCAGGGATTTAACTTTGAGGGCTGTGAACGAAACTAAATCGATAACGCAGACCAATGATATAAGCTTTTGGAAGACATTTTCGTGGTCTTCTTTTGCGATATTCATTAAGATGCTCAGTTCTTTCGTGGTTGCTAAAATTATCGCGATTTATGCAGGGGCAGCTACTTTTGGGCTTTTTGGTCAATTTATATCTTTTGTATCACTGGTGCAATTGGCGAGTGGTGCAGTACTGGTAAGTGGTGTATCTAAATATACCTCTCAGTATATTGAAGACAAGTACTCAAGAGGAATAATTTCATCAACATCACTAACATTTTCTTTAATATCATCAATAGTTTTTGGCACACTTATTTGCATTTTTTCGGCGCAACTTTCGTTATTAATTTTTCATCAAAGTGATTTTTTTTGGGTTTTTATTTTTTTTGGGTTGTTTTTATTTTCTAGTTCACTAAATAGCATAATACAAGCGATTTTCACTGGCCTTAACCAAATTAAATCCTACGTAGTGGTTATTATTGCTGGTGCAATATTATCGGTTATTATGATTGGTGCGATAACATACTTTTATCATACGATTGGTGCACTTATTGGGTATGTTGCGACACAGTTGCTGGTCTTTTTTATAGCTATATGCGTGTTTGCAAAAAACCCTGTTGCATCAATCAACGTTAGTTGTAAAATAGATAAAAAATACCTGATTAAACTAATAAAATTTTCATCCATGTCCGTAGTTTCTATTGTAACTCTTCCATTGGCGCAAATGTATCTTAGAAGCTATGTGGTTAGCCATAGTACCTGGGCCGATGCTGGGTACTGGCAAGGTATGTTGAAAATTTCTGATGCTTATTTATTAATGTTTACTACAGCAATTTCCACGTATGTGTTACCTAAGTTTTCAAGAGCAAAAAATAAATCAGAGTTAGTACAGGATATCTTTTTCGTATTAAAAAGGTTCATTCCTATGGTGTCATTAATAGCCTTAATCATTTACTTTCTTCGTGGGCCGGTGATTCTTATTTTATTTACAAAACAGTTTCTGGTGATGAAAAAATTATTTGCCTATCAATTAATGGGGGATTTGGTGAAAGTCATAAGCTGGGTGATTGTTAACGCATTGATCGCTAGAGCGAAGATTAAATTTTTTACATGCTTAGAAGTGTTTATAGTTTTGACCTATGTTATTTTGTCTATTATTTTTTACAACATACATGGACTAGTAGGTTTGACTCAAGCCTTTTTTATCGTATATCTTTTCTACCTAATGCTTGCCGTTATAGCCTTTAAGAAAATGGATTTTTAATCATGGAAAAAATAGTTCAACGAGTAAGGTCAACTACTAATAGCGAGGCGTTGGTAAGTGTTGCAATAATAACCTACAATCAGAAAGAGTTTCTAAGAGATTGTATCGAATCAGTTTTGAATCAAATTTATCAAAATTATGAAATCATTGTGTCTGATGATGGCTCAACTGATGGCACACATGAGATGCTTGTCGAGTATGAAAAAAAATATCCCGGAAAATTTAATTTAGTGCTCTCTACCCATAATAGGGGGATAACGAAAAATCATAATGCCGCACTTAGTCAATGTAATGGTGCTTTTATTGCTTGGATTGGCGGTGATGATATTATGCTACCAGAAAAGCTTTTAGATCAAGTGGAGTATATGAATAAACATGATGACTGTATGATCTGCTATCATGATCTTGAGGTTTTTGATTCAGCTTCGAATAAAAAACTATATCTATTTAGTGAAAAAAATAAACCTAGAACAGGTACCGTTGAAACGATTATATCAAATGGATGCTTCAATGGTGCATCTAGTACAATGACAAGGAATAATAGGGAGGTTCTCTTTGATGCGAGATTGCCTGTAGCCTCTGATTGGCTTTTTTGGGTTGAGCTCTTGGTTGACGGTGGTCGGATTGGTTACATCAATAAAACTCTAGGTCGTTACAGAAGGCATGATAACAATATTACTTCCGCGGATCGTGGGGAAAACAATGCCGGCATAGTTGATCACTTTTTGAGTTGCTCGATAATATCAGTTAAGTACCCACAACATATGAAGAAGGTATTGAAAAGCTATTCTAGGTTATATCTGGCGCTTAGACATATCCCTGGCAATTATTTCAATGCAATTTTTTTGAGTCTAAGGAGTTTTCCAAGTTTTAGAGTATTATTTGTTTTATGTCTTTACTTATTGACATTTGGTTCAATAAAACCCTAGTTGATTTCTTTGTTTGACGAAGATATTGCTTAAAGAAATTGCATGTCTTAATCCTGAATTTCCATAATATAGGTATCATTAAATGTCTAATTCATCATTGAATTTGAGGCGTTCTAGCTTTCATTTCGATAACCTTTTACTGAACAAAAAAACCTGTCACTACCTTTCTATGCGCATTGTCAACAGAATGAAGGAGTTTTTTTACTTTTTTATATTTTTTCTGTTTTACTATGGTGTCAAGTTTGCCTCAGGATTTGGTTTTCTCTACTTGCTGTATGCCATTCCATTTTTGGTAGGATCCATTCAAATAACTGTTGGTAAGCTGATGCTAGGAATCAGATTCATTTTTCTCTTCTTGTTCTTAATGTGTTCATTAATATTAACTATGTTGTTAAACGGATTTTATGAGCCTGTTTCGCTGCTAATAATGTTTAAAATTATTTTTAATATATCTTCTTGTTTGGGTTTTTACGTGCTTGCATTCTCTAGATATTCAGTTTCAGAAGGCTTTTATAGGCTTTTATTATGGTTGGCTGCAGCTGCTATAATTCAATCTCTTTTTGTTTTTTTGAGCCTTTATTGTCATTGGTATAACAGTAATATTTGGATTGTTATTAAACATCTTGGTAATATTAGAATAGATAATGGTGTCAGGGCATTTGGCTTTTCAAACGCCGGTGGGGATGGTCTAAGCTACAAAATGTTGATAGGCTTTCTTTCGCTTTTGTACATAGGATGGATATCTAGAATTACGTTCATAAATATACTTTTCTTTATTATAAGTTTTAGTTTAGTTTTCTTTTCATTTTTTTTCGTAGCAAGGACAGGATTAGTTATTTCTGTTTTTATCTCAGGTGTATATTTCACTTTATCTTTGATATATATGCCGAAAAAAACATTTCTTTACATCTCATTCCTCTGTTTAATAGGCGTATATTTATATTGTTGTGGAAGTGATTATATCAGTTCACAGACATACAAATGGTCAATGGAATTTTTCTTTAAAGGTACAGGTACTTCTTCTATAGAGACTTTAGAATCGATGATGATTCTACCCACAAAAATTTCAACTTATATTTATGGTGATGGCCATCTCTCTAATGGTGTTTCTAACTATATGAGTATCGATATTGGTTATCTTAGATTGATATATTTTTCAGGAGTTGTTCCTGTTCTAATGGTTCTCCTATATATCTTTGATTTATACCGTAGACTTTGTTATCGCTTAGACGATAGATCGCAAAGTGTGCTTTTGCTCGCGATCTTTTCGTTGGTCATAATCTTTAATCTGAAAACTCTTTTCTTTGATGGTGGTTTAATTGTTAAGATTCTTACATTATTATATTGCATAATAATTTCTCCTTATAATTCCACACTACTCAAAGTAAACAAAGAAAATGTATAAAGTACTTCATGTAATTGGATCATTAAACCTCGGTGGTGCTGAAACTATGTTGTTTAAGCTTCTTTCATTTAGTAACTGTGATGCAAAAAATATTGCAGTTGTATCATTGCTCCCAGCCGGATATTATTCATCTATGATAGAGTCTTTAGGCATTAAGATTCTACATCTTGATATAAAAAAAAAACCAATTTTATCAGTAATTCGTTATATTAAGTTTTCCCGTAATTTCTGCCCTGAGATTACTCAATCGTGGATGTATCATGCGAATGTCTTTGCAGTTCTATTTAAGCTGCCAGCTAGGACTTCAAAGATTGTCTTTAATGTTCGAAAAAGTCTTACTAATATAAAAAGTAATAAAATATTTACGAGATTTTTAATCCACATCAACGCTCGTTTAAGTAATTTTTCTGATGCTGTTGTTAATAATTCCAGACAATCCCAAGTTCAGCATAATAAGCTAGGTTTTAAGGCGGTCAAAGATATATGGATTCCTAATGGGTTCGATGATAAAACTTTCTTCCCTAGGTCGGATCGTAAGGAGATTTTAAAGAAGTTAAACATTCCTAATTCATCGAAAGTCTGTGGAATGTTTGCTCGCTATCATCACATGAAAAACCAGAAGGGTTTTATTAAGGTTGCCTCAATTCTGAATCAACAGTCAGATCATAATTGGTTTTTTATTTTGGCTGGAACAGATTGCGATAATACTAACCTAGAATTAACTACTCTCATCAATCAATATGGCATGGCGGATAAATTTAAATTGCTTGGCCCGATAAAAACCTATAAGTATTACTCGGCATTAGATGTTTATCTTTCTACCTCAATTGAGGAGGGCTTTCCCAATGTTGTAGGGGAGGCTATGTTTTCCGGTATAACGCCAGTCGTTACAAATGTAGGCGGCTGTCAATCGCTAGTGAGTCATTATGGTATTGTTGAAGAAAGTGAGGATTACTATAGTTTAGCTAAATCTTGTGATGAGACATTATCTCTACCAGCACATAAGAAACAGGAAATGGTGAGTTATGTTGTAGAAAAATACTCTATAAGTAAAATATATGATGACTATCAAGACTTATATCGACAGTTGATTGTTAAGGGGAGTCTTTGATATGTGCGGAATAGCTGGGTTGTATAATTTTTCAACTCATTCTTTTAATGCAACGCTTTTACAAGATATGATATCCACCATTAATCATCGTGGTCCAGATAGCCAGGGTATATGGCAAGATAATAATATCTCATTAGCTCATGCAAGACTCTCAATACATGATCTATCTCCATTAGGTCGGCAACCAATGATATCAAGCTCCCGTCGATGGGTTATTGCTTTCAATGGTGAAGTCTATAATTATCAGTCACTTCGAAATGAGTTATCACAGTCTGCAAATATTAATTTAAAAAGTGATAGCGATACTGAGGTTCTTGTTAACGCCATTGATATTTGGGGTATAGAAAAAACCCTCAAGAAATGCATTGGTATGTTTGTATTTTCAGCTTTTGATACAAAAACTAAACAGCTAATTCTCGCAAGAGACCGCTTTGGAGAGAAGCCTCTTTATTATGGCCAACAAAATAATCTTTTTGGTTTCGCATCAGAGTTAAAGGCGCTCTTGCCGCTAAAATCTTTTGGTTGGAAGTTCGATGTTGACCGAAATGTATTAGCAAGCTACATGTATTATGCCTATATATCTTCCCCCTATTCGATTTACAGAAATATTTCAAAACTTGATGCTGGTTATTATCTTGTAATATCTTCTGATGGAAACTCATACTTGAAGCAGTATTGGGTAGCTCAAGACAGTTTATTAAATGAAAAATTCGGTGGCAGTTACCGCGAGGCTATTGATCAGCTTGAAATTAAGTTAAAAAACACGGTTATGATGCAGATGGACTCAGATGTTCCGCTGGGTGCTTTTTTGTCAGGTGGTATCGATTCCTCAGCGATTGTCGCACTGATGCAGTCAATGTCACCGGATAGAATTAATACATTCAGTATTGGTTTTGATGAAGCGGAATTTAATGAAGCTGAATATGCAAAGGATGTTGCTAATTACATAGGTACTAATCATTCTGAACTATATGTTACCCAGAAAGAATCACTAGCTGTGATTCCGACAATAAGTACTATGTATGATGAACCCTTTGCTGATTCCTCTCAAATACCCACCTTTTTGGTGAGTCAATTGGCCAAATCAAAAGTGACTGTTTCATTGTCAGGTGATGCTGGAGATGAGTTATTTGGTGGCTATAGTAGGTATATGATCTCGGATACTATTAATAAAAAAATAATTGGAAATCGTCTTCTTTACCACTTATTTCTATTGACACCATCCTCATTATTACGTTTGCTAAATAGATTGCCTGCGCGGCTTAGAACCGTTGTGACTAAGGTGATCAAGTTACAATCTATTATAAAGAACTCAAAAGGGTCTCAAATTCATCTATATTCACAAATTATTTCTTCAAACAATGAAAATTTTGTCATAGGCTCCTCGGAGGTAAACTTTAATCTAAAAAGAGATTACTCTAATTTACTTGATTCTCTCACTTTTAAAGAATGGATGATGTTTGTTGATTCACAAACTTATAT
>DCQA01000050.1:86429-107926 GCA_002323325.1 Coxiellaceae bacterium UBA1530
GAGACAAGGATTCCTTTTCTGGATCATCGTATTTTTGAGTTTGCTTGGAGTTTACCTATAGAGTACAAAATACATAACGGTATAGGAAAGCGAATCTTGAGAGATTTGCTCTATCGATATGTGCCTCAAAAATTGATTGATCGTCCTAAAATGGGCTTTGCAGTACCTATTTCTAAATGGTTAAGAGGTGAGTTGAAAGACTGGGCCGAGGCTTTGTTGAATCCTGAGCTAATAAGGCAGCAGGGCTATTTAGATCATCAATATGTGACTCGACTTTGGCGTGAGCACCAGTCTGGTAAACGCGATTGGAAGTCAGCGTTATGGACGATTTTGATGTTCCAATCGTGGCTCGATAACCAGGTCAATTAAATGAAAAGATTATTATTAGTTGTTGCAGACAGTCAATATTTTCTGTCACATAGGCTTGCTCTATGTGAATATTTGATTGCCAAGGGTTTTGAGGTGTTTGTTGTCACGGATATCTTGAGGGATGAGCATAGAGATATCATTCAATCTAAAGGAATCAAATTACTCGATTTACCTTCTCGTCCTTCATCTATTGGCTTGCTTTATTCTCTGAAAGTTATTCGTTATCTTTCTAAAGTTGCGAGGAATATAAAGCCTGATGTTATTCTATCTATTTCAATTCGGGTATCCTTCCTGAGTATGATGGCAAGATATATATCTTTTTCTGCTCGCTCTTTTCACTATTCTCTGGTCACCGGTATGGGTTTTCTCTATACCAATCAAAGTGATATTTTCAGATTAGTGCGTTTTTTCGTCAGGTCCATCATTAAAGTAATTACTCTCTCTCAGTATTTTTATTTAATCGCTCAAAATCACGATGATTACAGTGACTTATCTAAGCTAACTCATCCAAGAAAAGTATTTTTAGTGTTAGGCTCTGGGGTTGATACCATAAAGTACGTGCCTCGTTTGAGAACAGAGTCCAAGCCGGTAATTGTTTCTATGGTTTCTCGTATGCTTAAAGATAAAGGTGTTGGTGAATTAGTTGAAGCGGCAAATATTATTCACGCGCGCTCAGATCAAGAGATCATTATACAGTTAGTTGGAGATTCTCATATTTTTAATCCAAACTCATTTACTCGTGAACAGTTAGAATCTTGGAATAATTTAGCTTACATTCGGTGGTTAGGCCCCCAGGAAGATATAGCATCTATTTATCAGGAAAGTGACATCGCAATTTTGCCATCATATCGTGAAGGTTTGCCAATGTCTCTTTTAGAAGCAGCGTCATGTGGATTGCCAATAATAACTACTAATACTGCTGGATGTCGAGAGATTTGTAAGCATGGTGTGAATGGGTTACTTGTTAATGTTAAGGATGCTCATGCGCTTGCTGATGCAATCTTGAATCTTGCATCACACAATATATTACGCCAAAAGATGGGTATGAAGAGTCGTTCAATGGCTGTTGATAAATTTTCTACGACGGTCATATTTCAAGAGATGTTTAAAATTCTATCCAAGGAAAAGATATACGATATTCAACAGGTAACAGCTAAATAGAACGAATATTACCTCCATCCTTTTGCTTTACTTTAAATTTCTTCAAGTATATTTCGGGTTTAAAATGTATTTTTCAGTTTTTGCGTATTCTCTACTGACATTTATGCTAGTTATAGCTATTGTTTTTTTGCTTCGCCCCGCAGCAAAAAAAATTGGGCTAGTGGATAGGCCTAATCTATCTAGAAAGCAGCACCAAGGAGAAGTCCCTCTTATTGGTGGGATTGCTATTGTATTTGCTGCGATGCTAGTGACTATGTTGATACCTCATTCATTAGATGGCTACCGTAGCTTATTTTTGGGTATTGGTGTTCTCTTATTCGTCGGAGTCTTAGATGACCTTAAATCACTCTCACCACTAATTAGGCTAATTGCTCAATTTTTAGTTGTCATCATCATGATTGCCCAGAGTAATTTGGAAATTACATCATTGGGTAACTTGTTTGGTCATGGTGTTATTACGTTGTCGCCGGTATTTTCGATGCTTCTCACCTTTATTTGTGTGATTGCATTAATTAATGCAATGAATATGTTGGATGGATTAGATGGTCTATTGGGGCTAGTGTCATTATCTCAATTTTTTTGGTTGTCACTATCAGCTGCCTCTATATTTTCACTCATTGATGTCCAGTTATTGTGGATTTTTATTGGTGCTCTAGTTGGATTTCTTTGCTTTAACTTGCGAATTAAGTCTAGTTATCATGCACGTATTTTTTTGGGTGATGCAGGGAGTACTGTTCTTGGGTATGTTGCTGCATGGTTTATCATAGATTTATCACAATTTCATGACCATACAAAATACCTTCATCCTGTTATCATGCTTTGGATTCTCGCGCTTCCTATTTTTGATTTAGTCATAACGACCATATGTCGTTTGCTAATTGGTCAATCACCACTTGTTGCAGATGATAAACATATACATCATTTATTGAGGAAGTGTGGCCTCTCCGTCAAACAAACTACTTATACATTGGCAGTTTCGTCATTTTTAATGGGGCTAATAGGATTTACCTTAGCTTATTATGACCTTTCAGAAGGTATCTCTGCTCTATGTTTTCTTCTATTATTTATCAGCTACACGGTTGTGCTTACACAGCTCAAAGTCAAAGTAACAATAGATGCAAATGACTAATCGTTTGGTTTTAGCAGTTCACTACATGCGTTGAAATAGTTGCTAGCCCGCCTTGTGCTGTTTCTTTATACTTCCTCTGCATATAAACACCCACTTGTTGCATCGTTTCGATAGCTTGATCAAGTGATATATAGTGACTCCCATCACCCGCTAATGCTATTAAGGCTGGATTCATTGCTTTAACTGCTGCCATTGCGTTTCTTTCAATGCAAGAGATTTGAACTAGCCCTTTTACAGGGTCGCATGTTAATCCAAGATTGTGTTCCATAGCAATTTCTGCTGCATTCTCTACTTGTAAAACATTCCCGCCTATAGTCGCAGTTAAGCCTGCGGCAGCCATCGAACAGACTACTCCAACCTCAACTTGATATCCTCTTTCAGATCCTAAGGTTGATGGGGATCATCACTGCAACGCGCCATCGCGTTATGCCTACCTGCATTTGATTAAGATGGACGTGCTAGGCATCATCCTTACCAATAATTTAAACGCCTAAGTTCCATTTACGACTAATAACATTGGTCCTATGATGCATCAAGCTTATTTGATATTAAAATCAAATGGCGATTATTCAATATCTATTTATTCTAGCTCAGTCTTAGATGACTCCAAAAACCTTGACATAAATCTGTCTTTTCCTTAGTAAAGCCCATGATAATATAAAGCTGATTGTCTCGCTAATGATTATGCTCATTATAGCGCCGACATAGGAAAAGCGGGGTATTAGGATAAGGCAGGCTGTAGCAGAAATAATAATTTGCGCGATGGTAATAAACAGTAGTGGCCTATTAAGGTCGTTATACAGGCATATTGTTTCATATTTTCTGAGTCCGCTAGCTAGGTAGTTGAATAAAAATAAACTGATAATTGATATCTCCGCATGAGGGAAATTTATGGAGTAATACCTAAAAATGAGTGGTTTAAGTGTGAAAAATAGGGTGGTCGATATCATAAACCACAACAAACCAAGAAGTGCGTTGTATTTAAATAGAGTTTCGAGTTCTGCTAACTTGTTACTGTCTTTAATACCGGAATACATTGGGTTGAATAGATACGACATCGATAGTCCAACCAACGCTGATAGTGCACCTATTTTAGTAACTATGACATAATACCCGATATTTGCTTCGTTTGGATCAAGCCATTCCAATAATAAAAGACATTCAAGATTTAAAATTATGAATCCAATGGAATTCAGCATCATGCCTAAACTACTTTTTAGAAAATCACTCCCTTGATTTTTTTCAAGTCTTGCCTTCATAATGGCCCGATATGAAATCGGGCTATCACACAGTGTAAAAAATATGATGATACTTTGAATGAGTGTGAGTAAAAAAAATGCGATAAAAATAACCATGATAAGTTCAGTATGGTCAAACGTATTATTGATTAACGTGAAAATAAAAGTGATTGATGCTGTAAAATAAACCAGTGACGGCGTGTTAAATATTTTGGCTGAGATAGGATGTTGTGTTGCATTGAGTAGTCGATTGAGCCACATCGCTAATAGAGTCACTGGGGCAATAAAAAGCACATCAAAAAATAGATGGCGATCCTCGATGCACTTCTCTATGATACATCTCGGACTGTGGCCAGTTGAGTCGATGAGAAAAAAGATGGCCAGAACACAAAGGATAATCAGGAACGATTTTATTAGTAGATTAATATTCCACTTCAAGTAAATGTTTGCTTGATCTGGGTTTTTTTTTAATAGTATAGGAAGGTGCTTTGTGATGGATCTGAGTGTTCCAAGAGATAGTAAAGGCGTCAATGCAAAGATCAGCGATATGGATATTGAATAATCCCCATAAGTCTCGTGACCCAGTACATGCACAAGATAAGCATTAGCGCTATTGCTCGTCAGGTACATCAACCCGCTAATTAAAAAGAGCACGAGGATTTTTTTTGCCATCCTTGATTCCATGGTAATGTCCTATTCACTGGAAAATGATTAACTAACTTATCTTTTTTAAGTGGTGTGATCAATGTTCTTGATTTGAAGTTAGAATCTTTCAAGGATAACCATGAGGGCTACCATAAGGTCTATAGAGAAATAATCGTGAGTCATGATTCGGCCATGAGATCACTCTTATTTTATTCTAGTTATTGAGTGATGCGCTGATAAAGTGGGCGCCACAGCTGATTGTTCTACTTAATGCTTGATTTGCAATTAATTTGGCAATGGTAATCATGTGGTTTGCCTTCCACCCTGAGGTGTGTAAACTTCCGGTGTGTGGCGATGTTTGCAGTATCTGGTCAATATGTTCTAATTGCGCTAATGCCTTGCGCATACCATCTGAATTGCGCGCAATTCCCAAATATTGATGCATAATGCTCTGAATATGCTGGATCTGTGTTTCACACACTGATTGGCTCGCCATGGTGTCATTTGTTTTAGGGAGAAGACTAACTACAGGCTTTTGGGATACATTGGGAATTTTTTCTCTAATAGCGATCGATGTTCTTCTCGCAAAGACAAGACATTCCGACAGTGAGTTACTCGCGAGTCTATTTGCACCATGAAGGCCAGTATTGGCAGTTTCACCAATCGCATATAAACCTCGTATTGAGGTTTCTCCGCAATGGTTAACCCTAACACCACCACAAGTATAGTGTGCTGCTGGACTGACTGGAATACAGTCCCTGTGTAAATGTATATTATATTCGGCGCAGTGTTTTGCGATTCGTGGAAAGGCTTTTAATAGTTCATCCTCTGAGCGATGGCGAATGTCTAATAGCACATGGTCTTGTTGTTTCTTTTGTAATGTCTGGTAGATGGCTCTTGACACGACATCCCTTGGTGCTAGTTCAGCCAGTGGATGGTACTGAGGCATAAATCGCTCGCCGTCTTGAGTCAGTAGTAATGCGCCTTCACCACGTAGTGCTTCTGAAATTAGAAAGGGCGGGGATTTGGCATGAAAAAAACGTGTTGGATGAAATTGCGTGAATTCCATGTGCTCTACAACAGCACCAGCTTGGTGAGCAAGCGCAATCCCGGATCCATAAGCTGGATTGGGGCATGTGCTTAAAGGGTAAAGGCCGGCAGCACCACCAGTAGCTAGAACGATATGTGGTGATCTAAATTCATAACATTGTTTTGAAGATTTATTCCACGTTTGAACTCCATGTGCATGACCATCAGAGGCTATTAATTTGATAGCTATGTGATGCTGATAACATTGTATATTTGGGTGTTGCTGCACACGAATGGCAAAGTGTTCCGCTAATGTAAGACCAGTATGATCGTGGGTATGAAAAATTCGCCTAGCACTATGACCACCTTCTCGATGTAAGCTATAAGTACCAGATTTAGTTTTCGTGAACGGTACACCAAGTTTTATTAGCCAATCAATTTCTTGAGGGCATTGTTTAGCGAATAATTCAATGGTCTCTTTTTTACCTTGGTACGCCGAGGCTTCCCAGGTATCCTTGATGTGTTCTTCAAAACTGTCTTGTTCATCTGAAACCGCAGACAGTCCACCCTGTGCCCAGGGTGTTGCACCTGACATATGGTCATCCTCAAAAATCAATGCCACGGGTAAATGTTCTGCTAGATGCAAGGCGCATGACATACCGGCAAGACCGCTACCAATGATAACGACCTGGTGGGAACAATGATTACTATTCATCGATGTTTAGTCGCATGGAAAGATCCAATGCATGAATATGTTTAGTGAGCGCGCCAATGGAAATATAATCGACACCTGTCTCAGCATAGGCGACCAGAGTATCAGCGTTGATGTTTCCTGAGATCTCCAGAGGGACGCGGCCTTGGGTGAGTGATACGGCTTGTTGAGCCATCGGAACAGAAAAGTTATCTAGCATAATACGATCAACTTTGGCATCGATAGCTTCTTGTAATTCTTCTAATGTTTCAACCTCTATCTGTAGTAGCCGGTCAGCGTGCTGTGTCCTTGCAATATGAGCTAGTTGTTTGATTGAACCATGGGCAGCAATATGATTTTCTTTCAGTAAAAATGCATCAAATAGGCCGAGTCGATGATTTTCTCCACCGCCACAATGCACGGCGTACTTTTGTAATAGACGTAACCCGGGTAAGGTCTTGCGAGTATCTAGAATTCGGCACGAAGTGTGTTGAATTGCTCGCACGAGTTGTGCGGTGATAGTTGATGTGGCAGACAAACATTGCAAGAAATTCAGTGCAGTTCGCTCTGCTGTTAATAAGCTGCGAGCAGAGCCTGTTATTTCCATCAGGCATTGATTGGGTGTTACGCTGTCGCCATCATTTACGCGTTGACGTATGTGTAAGCTTCTGTCGACGGTGTGAAACACTTGCTTGGCACAGTCTATGCCGCAAACAACGCCTGGATCACGTGTAATAATGTGCGCGTGCGCTTGTGTGTTGAGTGGAATAAGTTTAGCAGAGATATCCCCTTGTTGGATGTCTTCTTTTAATGCGGTATTAATACAAAGCTCAGTGGCTATCGACAGTTCTTTGTTGTAAGTATCTAGTTTTTTTTTCGAGCTTTCTAAGGTGGTGATCATACTCTGCCCCCACTTTTTTGGAAATCTACCATACGCTGCAATGGTTTCAGTGCTGCTTGAATCAGTTTTTCAGGCAGGTGAATTTCACAGTCACTTTGATTGAAACAGGCCTTGAGTCTCAATAGTGTATTTTGTGCCATCCATGGACAATGACCACAACTTCTGCAGGTTGCACCACTGCCGCCAGCAGGCGCAACAATAAAGTATTTTTCGGGAGAGCGGCGTTGCATTTCTGTTAGAATGCCGCCATCGGTAGCAACGATAAACGTTGTATCTGGAAGGGTATAGGTCGCTTTAAGTAAATGAGCGGTTGAGCCGACTACATCAGCCATTGCAATAACCGATGCTGGAGATTCAGGATGGACTAGAATTTTAGCATCAGGATGTTCGTGTTTCATTGCCTCGAGTAGATAAGCTTTAAATTCATTGTGTACGACACAGCTTGCATTCCACAGCAGCATATCAGCCTGTGTTTGTTGCTGGATATAATGACCTAAGTGTTTATCGGGTCCCCAAATAATACTTTGACCTTGAGCTTTTAAGTATTCAACAATCTCTAGCGCAATGCTCGAGGTAACTACCCAGTCAGCTCGTGCCTTAACGGCAGCAGAGGTGTTTGCGTAAACAACCACTGTGCGTTCCGGGTGCTGATCACAAAAGGCACTGAAGTCTTCGGCAGGACACGCAAGATCCAGTGAGCAGGTTGCCTCGAGGGTTGGCATAAGAATACGTTTGCTAGGGCTGAGAATTTTTGCCGTTTCGCCCATGAATTTGACGCCACAGATAATGAGTGTATCGGCATCACAGGTCATACCAAATTGTGCCATCTGCAGTGAATCGCCAATCATGCCGCCAGTCTCTCGTGCGAGCTGTTGCAAATCCGCGTCGACGTAATAGTGTGCAATTAAACAGGCATTATGTTGTTTGAGAAGTGTTGGGATTTCCTCAAGAAGAGCTACACGCTGATCCTGAGTAGGTGGTGCATTGGATAGGTCTGGCCAGCAACGATCAATGAGATCTTGCTTAATCGTGTCATGATTGATCATAATCGATAGGGTGATGAGCTCTAAAGTGGCGATTTTGTTACAGATTCGGCTTATCGTCAAGGTATTTGACTATTTGCTGCCTTTTAAAATTCGTTCGTTGGATAGCATCCAGTGTCATTTCTAAGCTAACTTCAGTATAATCGCGCAGTCTGAGTATGTATTGACCATTTTGTATTATTTGATCCTATTGAGGTAAGTATGAAGTTAGTTATCATGGGTGCAGGTTATGTAGGATTGACTGCCGCGGTTTGCTTTGCAGAGATGGGTAATGACGTCGTGTGTATTGAGGTCAACCCTAAGAAATTGGCTCTGTTACAGGAGGGCCAGTTACCTATCTTTGAGCCTTATTTAGAGACCTTATTTCAACATAACGTTTCTGAATCGCGGTTGAACTTTGCAGCATCGCTGGATGACGTTGATGCCACTATTGATGCTTACTTTATTTGTGTAGGCACACCAGCCCTACCTACAGGGGAGTGCAACCTCAGTCATGTCATCTCAGCCGCGGAGTCAATTGCTGGTCATGTTCAACAACCCTCGGTGGTGGTCACCAAATCCACTGTGCCAGTCGGTACAGGTGACCGTATTGAGTTAGCCATTCAATCTAGATTGCCAGATACGCTGAAAGATCAGGTGACTGTGGTCAGTAATCCAGAATTTATGAAAGAGGGCGTTGCTATTGACGATTTCATGTCGCCTGACCGCATTCTCCTCGGATTAAATGATGACAGAGCTTTATCACTACTGCAGCAGTTATATGCCCCATTTACTCGTAAATCCGATCGCATTATCACCATGAGTCGACGTGATGCTGAAATGTCAAAATACGTCGCTAATGCTATGTTAGCGAATAGAATTTCATTCATGAATGAAATGGCATTAATTTGTGACCAATGGGGTGCTGATATTGAGCATGTGCGTAAAGGCATTGGATCAGATCGTCGCATTGGGGAGCACTTTCTTTACGCAGGATGCGGCTTTGGCGGATCTTGTTTTCCAAAAGATGTCAGTGCTTTGAAGGTCATGGCGCAACAACAAGCTCTGGATCCTCTAATGTTACAGGCGATCGAGACACGCAATGCTCAGCAAAAGTTATATTTGTTTGATAAATTACAACGGCACTATAGTTCTTCGCTAGCCGGTCGTCATTTAGCAGTGTGGGGCTTGAGTTTCAAACCTGAAACCGATGATGTTCGTGACAGCACCGCAATGGTGATGATCGAAAAAGCCATACGCAGTGGTATGACGGTGAGTGCCTACGACCCAGTCGCGACTGATGCATTTAAAGCCGTGGTGCCGTCATCTTGGATTCGGCAAGGACAACTTAGGTTGTGTGATGAGCAATACCAAGCATTAGAGAGTGCGGATGCACTGGCATTATTAACTGAATGGAAGCAGTTTAGGCAGCCAGATTTTGAACGCATTCACACGCTGTTAAAACACCCTGTGATTCTCGATGGCCGAAATCAATATGATGCTCAGACATTGCAAACCAATGGATTTGTGTATTTTGGGATTGGTCGTGGTGCTGATTCTATTCGTGCTAGTGAGCCCAGTAGCTCCCTAGTTTGAATATCATCACATCGGTGTATCACACACTGTTGCAAATACTCGATTTCTTTTCAGCGGTCGTATCTGTGGTTGTGGTTTCCGCGATAAAACGCCATATTCGTTGTACGCATGTTTCTGTGCCAGAGGGAGAGGTGAGTGTTTCACTTTGATGCTGTAAAAGCGGTTCTTGCGTGGTGCTTTGAGGCTGCAATAAGGCACGATAAGATTCAATTTTTGTTGTCGAAAGCATAAAAACACCCACATAGAGTAGTGTTGTTAGGCAAACATTGGCTTCTTGCTTTATGGCCAAGGGTAATGAGTCGAGATGAAATCTTTCGGGTTCAAAACCCACTATGTAGTAAACAAAAGTTTCAAGAAAGACACAAAAAGCAGATAGTTTTGCTTCTAAATAGTCAGTGTCCTCGAGAGAGATGTTGTTGATGAATCTAGCGATTTTATTTGAGTCATCCTCGTTGCTGTCAGAATTTTCAAAAAACTGAGAGGTCGGTGTTTTGATAGAGCATATCAGGTGCATAATCCAAGCGCCAAACGAATATCCAACACCTGCAAGTATTTGACCGGTAAGTGCAGTCATATTGTTTGAGTGTGCAGTTGCGATCGACATATTTCTTGAGATCCATGCCATTAGAAACATACCACATGCAAATTTTAAGGTAAGTCGAAAAGGTGTCAGCGGTTTATGAAATTGGACTGGATTTGATGATGAGTTAGTTTTTCCTTTAAACTCCAAAAAACTACTGTCCTCATGGAATAAATTTAAAAAAGATCCGCTGAGTTTATGTACGGCTAATAATGAGGATGCTATTGGGAGTACGGTGAGTGCCAAACAGGAGTTAGTTGATCCATTTATAAAAATGCCTGCAGTTACGACCAGTAAACCGATGGACCAACAATACTTCTTTGGTAGTGTGTCAAGCAGTGAGGATGTACTAAAGCTATAACTATCCACAGTCTGACAAGTTAAACCAATGAAAGAGCCAAGCAAGAAAGCATAGATGGCAATATTTTTGATTGAGTGGTCGGTCGCCTCATCAAAGTCATAGAGTGACTCCAGCTCAAGGATTAATTTCGTGACAAGGTTGGCGTTAGCAACACGAATAAGAATATTGTAGATGGTCATTCGTGTCTGTTTGTTGTAGATGTTGTCTAAGTCTTTTACTGGAAAATGCTTTTGATAGAGTTTAGGAAGCTGTGACGATAAAATCACCTTTAATGCTCCGGCAAAACAGAGAGTCGGTAGTGTTACCGCGAGGTTCTCTTTGTGGCATTGTTGAGTGAAGTCGGAAAAGGTGATCATGACGCTTTTTAGCCCAATAGAATCTTAAAGAACCCGCTATTGTACTCGATCAAGCTTAAATTAGTCTTAATTTTCCTCTGAATTTTTTAGGTTGGTTTTTTTTATAGATTGATCTAACGCATTGAGATGATTTAATTTTTTACGAATCTGAATTTCCAAACCGCGCTCAACCGGATGATAATAACACTGTTCTGTGAGTCTATCGGGTAGGTAGCGCATGCCTGCAATGTACCCATCGGGGTGTTGGTGTGCAGAGCGGTAGTCTTTGCCGTGTCCTTGTGAGCGTGCTAATGCTGTAGGAGCATTTCGACAATGCAGAGGCACAGGTAAATTGCCCGAGGATTCAATCACATGACGAATACTTTTTGTAGCTTGATAAACGGCATCACTTTTTGCAGCACACGCTAGATAAATCGCTGCTTGTGAAAGTGCTAATTCACCTTCAGGACTACCCAAGCGCTCATAAGCTTGCCAGGCATCTAATGCGATACTGAGTGCGCGCGGATCAGCATTGCCAATGTCTTCGCTAGCAACGCGTGTTAGGCGTCTAGCAATGATAGCAGGATCACAGCCTCCATCTAACAGTCGCTGTAACCAATAGGCGGCTGCATCTGGATCAGAGCCGCGCAATGATTTGTGTAAGGCGGATAATTGATCGTAAAACACATCACCTCGAGCATCGAAGGCTCTGATATTAGTTGCGAGCAATTGATTCAATATGGCGTCATCAACCACACGGCGTTGTGATGCATCCGGTGCAGTGCTACTGCATAATTCTTCCAAGAGATTAAGGCATCGACGTCCATCACCGTCGGCATATTGGGCCAAACGTTGTAATTGTTCATCCGAAATAACGAGCTGTTGTTTGAGAAGGCCTCGCTCATCATCGTGAAGGGCTTGCTGCATCATGGCGATCAAGGTCAATGTATCCAGCGGCTGAAAGACATATACCCTCAAGCGAGATAACAATGCATTGTTGAGTTGAAAAGATGGGTTTTCAGTGGTGGCTCCGATTAAGATGATGGTGCCTGCTTCCAAGTGAGGTAGAAACGCATCTTGTTGTGACTTATTAAAGCGATGTATTTCATCCACAAAGAGGACGGTGGATTGATGATTGGACGCGCGTTGTTCAGCGATAGTAATGGCATCACGAATATCTTTTACTCCAGATAGTACGGCAGATAAGGGAATCATCGTTGCTTCGGTGGTTGCAGTAACGAGTTCTGCTAATGTGGTTTTGCCCGTGCCAGGTGGTCCCCAAAAAATCATTGAATGCGGCTGACCTTTCTCGATAGCCAATGTGAGTGGTTTGTTAGGGGCTAAAAGGTGAGACTGACCAAGAAACTCACTGGGATGTCTTGGACGCATGCGGGTGGCTAGAGGAATATGTGGCATCATTGTTCTCCGGTTAATGGTGATAGAGTATACCCCAGCAAGTCCCAGTAGAAGGGTGAAACTTAATAAAATATTATGCACGTATCCAAATGGTCAAGTGGCGACCATTCGGGTGGTTGGTGGTGTTATTTAGTGGTAGACTCGCCGGCTTCTTGGCTGCATAAAGCGGTGCGTCTGTTCGAGGAAGTGATTCATTGAAAAGGTCTGGAAAGATGTCGACACGATCCGTCTCCCGGTGGGGCTGGTGTATCTGCAGCTTAGCCGCTGTTTTTTACTGCTATGAGTATCTTTTGCGTATTCAGCAAAGTGTGATGGTGCCGCAATTGATGGCTCATTTTCATGCCAGCGCGAAAGAGATCGGTTTTTTATCAGCAATGTATTACTACGCTTATACCCCACTGCAGTTGGTCGTTGCAGTGCTAACCGACTTCTATGGCTCACGCCGAATGTTACTTTTTGCATTGGTTAACTGCGTTATAGGCTGTTTTATCTTCGCGAGTAGTCACCTGTTGTGGCAGGCTGATACGGGGCGTTTGTTTATTGGTGTAGGCAGTGCCTTTGCATTTGTTGCCACGTTGCGTTTGGCTGCAATGTGGTTGCCTAAAAAACACTTCATGATATTCATTGGGTTGACCACATCGCTAGGTATGGTGGGTGCCATGGTCGGTGATGTTGGAATGAGCTGGGCAGTAAAACACTGGGGATGGTTGAGTGTTGTCTATATTAGTTTGGGCGTTGGTTTGTTGTTAATTCCATTGTTCTACTTTTTTATTGCAGAGAATCCCGAGAGTGAGGGACTGGGTGAAGCAAAGGCTTTAGGTCTCGGTGATTATTGCATCGAGCTTGGCCGTGCAATGATTCATCCTCAGCTCATTATGTTGGGTGTCATCGGAGCCTCTCTGTATTTTTCATTATCGGTGTTTGCTGATATGTGGGGCATTCCCTATCTTCAACAGACAAGTCACCTATCAAAAATCCATGCCGCATCAATGAATGCCATTGTGTACTTGGCATGGTTGATTGGTGCGCCATTGCATGGTTGGTTGTCGGGCTACTTTAAAGATCTCCGTTGGTACCTTCTTGCCAGCTGTGCATTAACAGCAGCTTGTTTTTTTGTTCTTCTGCAAGGTGTTTCCTCTGTCAATGGCTTGGGAGTGCTATTATTTGCATTTGGATTTTTTGCTAGCGCCGAGGTGATTTGTTTGGCATTGGCAAAAGAGTGCCTACCAAAACAATTTACAGCAACAGCGATTGGTGTATTGAATTGTTTTATCATGCTTGGTGGGCTGGTTCTATTGCCGGTGATTGGAATGAGTTTAGATCAGCATTGGACTGGCCAACTGGATCATGGCGTACGTATTTATTCATCATTAGCATTTTATCATGCCTTATTTCCCGTTTTTATTATGCTATTAGTCAGTATGGTCGTCGCATTGTTTATCAACGTAAAATCAGCAACGTCGAATTATCATTAAGAGGAGTTTGTCACATGTCAGAGAGTGAATCGTTTGGACTTCAGCAAGTTCGTTGGATGGCAAGGCGAGGTATGTTGGAGCTAGACTTATTATTTAATCGCTTTGTGGACGCGCACTTTTTGAGTCTAAGTATCGAAGAACAGGTTTGTTTAGTTGACTTGCTACAAGAGCAAGATACCACGCTATACGATTGGTTTTTTTCAACGCAGCAGCCTGAACGAGAAGACTTTGTGTCTTTGGTCAGTAAAATCAAACACGTTCAAAGTGTATGATATAGCATGTAAGGCATATTAATGAATCGATACCTTGGTGCATTAATCTTAGGGGTGTGGTCGCTCATTAACCCTGGGTTGTCAGTGTCCGCGGTCCAGATATACGCTCATCGAGGAACGCGGTTATATTTTCCGGAAAATAGCATACCTGCTTATGAATTTGCTGTTCGCATGGGTGCTGATTGGCTGGATGCGGATTTACGTCTGACTAAAGATGGTCATGTTGTTATCTTTCACGATAGCGTATTGTCACCAAGTTATGTCAAGGACATGAATAATCAATGGGTGACATCCTCCATTGCTATTGAAGACTTAACTTTAGAGCAACTTAAACACTATTCGCTCTCATCGCCAAAGCCTGGTTCAAATTTCGCAAGGTTGTTTCCTTACGTGAATGCGACTTCGGTTATAAAGATTCCTACGCTTGCTGAGGCAGTTCATACTTTAGATCTCTATGCAGGTTATCCAGTCAAATGGCAATTAGAAATCAAAACCGATTCACCTGGGTCAGATCAAGACTGTTATCAAAGGATCACACAAAAAGTCGTCGAGCTTATTCAAAGTCATCACTTGCAAAACAGAGTTGAGTTACAAGCTTTTGATTGGCGTGTGTTGAAATTAGTGCATCATTTGGATTCCAGTATTCACACCGCAGCATTGTTGTCGTCAGATACGGTATCTTTCGATCGGATCGATTCACCTCTTGATGGTGTTTGGACGGCAGGTCTAAGGCCGCAAGACTTCGATTGGAGTTATCCTAAAATGGCAGCAATATTAGGTGCGACCTGTTTTGAGCCCTACGAAATGGAAGTCACTCCAACAATGATTGAACAAGCACATGATCTCGGTATGAAGGTTGTTACGTGGCATTGGGCTGAAAAACAAGGTGTATGGAGTGATTGGAAGCGTAGTAATCAGTTGTTGAACTGGGGTGTGGAGGGTTTAATCGTGGATGATTTAGCAAATGTCGAGGCCATTTTAGCGCAGCGTCATCAAGCCGACTTAGAGGGTCACCAACACCTGAAATGTTGATTTAAACGAGGAGATGACATTGAAAATAAATAGTGAAATCCTAGTGGGGGCGTGCGTAACTTGGGGGGTCTCTGCGTTAGCAAAGTCATTCTGCAGTACCAGCGATGCCATCAAGCCTGAAACAGAGTGTCGTGTAGCACTATCGGCGTTTAAACCTTCGCAGCTCTATGTTGGAAAAAGTGAGGTTTCTTTGAAAATCGAGGAGTTTCAGCTGTACGATACGGGTGAGAAGCCTTGCTATCATTCGGCCAATGAAGCTTTACAAGACGCTGGTATCACGGTCATACAAGGCTTAGAGTGTGATCATTTCTATGTTGCAGATGGCCATCATACCCTGAATGCAGCGTGGCAGTACTTTGAAGATCCGAGTTATCCGGTGGCAGTGAACGTGATAGATAGTTATTGTCATCAAACGATGTCTAGCGAATCATTTTGGACAATCATGATTAATCAGTCTTATGCATTTCCTTATGCTGTGGATGGGACAGGGAACTTATATGCATTATCTGCTCAGTCAATGAACGAACAGGTGCCGGCATCATTGCCCGCTATGGCTGACTGGTGGTATCGGTCGTTGGCATTTTTGGTGAAAGCTTGGGGTGATTTTCACCCATTAAAAGACAAGCAAGGACACACTGTGCCCTTTGGCAAGTTTTTTGAGGGCCAGTGCCTAAAAGATATGGGTGTGGTTCCCCAGAATATCACTCGGTCATTAGTGGGATATGCGGCAACATTATTTGACGATCAGGCTGAAGTCAATCAAGTGTGTCAACTGGACCCTGCGCCTGAACGTCGCGAGCCTAATCAAATTGTAGAGCGTGATATGTCCTGTTAAATCTGATCTATTTATAAATAAGCAATATTGGATAAACAAAACAATGCTAGATGTGAATGAGCTCGAATGTTTGGGTGAAGGGTGTACGAAATGGTGTTATCAGCACCCTGATGACGCGGCCCGTGTAATAAAAATCATTAAGCCCGGTTATAGCTCTCAGCAAGCACGTCGTTATCAAATTCGTATGCGGCGTGAAGTTAAAACCTTGCAGCGAGTTAGAGTTATTCAAGATTTGGCGAGTTATTTTCCTGCCTATCATGGCGAGATTGCGACGAGTGCAGGTACAGGTTATGTGTTTGATAAAGTCGATCATCTTGTGGATGTGTTTAAAAAACAATATCGTTTGAGTGACAATTTATACCGGGAGCTGATTGCTGTTATTCGCTTGTTGATGCAGCATGATATTGCTTTTTGTCCAGATCTTGTCCGTAATGTCTTTATAAATCAACAAACACAGCGCTTGTGTATTCTTGATGGTCTGGGCTGTAAGTATTTTATTCCTGTAACTATGCCGCCTTTCCCTCGGTGCATAGGGCGTCACACCATGTCGCGAATGGTGAAGAAGCATATTATTCGTGATTTAAAGTTCATTCGACGATTTGCAAGCGTTGATTATGCAGCCCCTTAAGTCTTATCGCTGCTTACCTGCTAATGCCCACAAAATAAACACTTTTATTTGTGGTGCGCTGTTTTTAAATTTTTTAAAGACTTGCTACAGCTAATTGCTTTACAAGGATATATAAAAGTTATATTGTCTCTTACGTGATTTAGTGAATATCTTCCAGGCCTGACGTTCTGCGACACTGACTTTGAAGAACATTCAACAAGGGACAACAAAAATAAGGGATTATGCTCATGTTAAAAAATACCATTTACACTTTCTCAATGGCATCTTTGATGTCTATCTCTATCGGACTGTCTTCAGCTTATGCTGGTGGACCTGAAATGATGGCTGCACCTGCACCAGCACCGGCCCCATCAATGATGGATAAGCTCGTTTTTTCATTAAGCGCAGGTGGTGGTCCAACTTTATTTAACTCTGACGGTAGTGAAGATTACGACTATGATGTTGACAATGGCGGCGGCGATATTTTTTCGTTCGATAAAGACACCGATCTTGTTGAAACACAAGCCGATGCTGTCGTAGAGGGTTATGTGGGCTATAAAATGAGTCCATCAGCCACTCTCGGACTAGCTTTTGATTATTTTCCAACAAAATTTGATGGTGTCAGCTCTAATACCACGCTACAAGATATCGGTAGCGACCATGTCGATGAACTATATACTTTAGATTACAGTGTCGAGCTTAAGGACAGAATGGCGTTATTGATGCGTTACACCTATTCCACTTCTGGTAAGTGGTCCTTCGGTGGTGAAGCTGGCGTCTCCGATCAAAAAGTTATTACAACTCAGTCCTCTAATGCTGATGTTCTCGATCATTCGCATGACTCAAATCATTATGGGGCGGTCGTAGGAGCTTTTACTCAGTACAATATTAAGAATAACATTTTTGTGATGGGTCGTTACATGATGAATTACATCGGTACGGTCAGTTTCTCCTCGACTGGTGAATCTGAGATTCAGGATGGGGTAGTAACCTCAACCTCTTACGATAGCTCTCAAAAGATTTACACGAATAGCCTACTGTTCCAAATAGGCTACACGATTTAAAAGTTCATTGTGCTGAACATTTTAGATGGTGTGATGACAAAGCTTGATGGTGATATCAAGCTTTGTTTTTTTGGATCACTTTTTAATTAACATAAATTATGGAGATCAAATGTTTAGTAAAACTTGTAAAGCTATAGCGTTATCTTGTCTAGTTATGTCATCTAGTGCATGGGCGTATTGTGAAATTGATGAGAGTACCAGCACTGTGACTGATAACGGTGAGTGTTCTATGAACTACGAGATCATTCCATTTGGGGACGCTGTTTACTCTGGTGCTGAAAAAGTAGGGATCACGCTACCGGCTAAAGGTAGTAGTGTTGCAATTAAACCAGTGATTTGTGAGTTTACTGAAAATACCGGTGATACCACGACGCCGATTCAAGTATCTAACTTATTTCCTAACCCACAAAGGTTAACGCTTGTCGCTAACGGAACTGAATACCCGTCATCGCGTGTACCACAATCGTTATTTCCTGTGCAAGCTGGAACGCAAGTTGAAATCAAGCCAGCCGTAGGTAATGAAGAAGCAACGCCGGTGTTACACCATGTTTCTTTTAACAACCCTCATTGCCCACAAGGTAATGGATGTACGTGGAGCATGTATTGCCACGTTGAGTAAGTGATCATTCAAAAACCCGAGCGACTGATTGCCGCTCGGGTTTTTTTAGATTTGTGTGTATCAATCCGATAAGTATCTCATTTATATTCAAAGTGCCTTGTTATCACATCCATCACTTCGTAAGCGGCACTTTGCATGAATGAGTCAGCGTTTCTTGTGCCGAAAGTTGTTCCGCGTTTCCCAACTCATTTTAATCGCCTTGTCTAATGGTCGGATTTAGCATTTTTTGCTCGGTGGGCTTTTCCTTGTGCGCTAGATTGTACCCCTGAGATGATGTGTTGCGTTGACAGTGTGGCTTCCCATGCTATCCTTTAAACTTACGTGCCATTCGGCCAGCTTCGTACCTACTGTAACTTAACTACTCATTAATTATCCCGACACTAGTAATAGTGTTAATAATATTCTCATCTGATACTCCTATTTTACTTTTACTCTAGTTATTGATGAAAAAAGATCGATTTTTACAGTCATTAACTCATGATGCTTTTGAGAAAAATCTGCATCTTTCTAGGTGCATCAAGAGTGTCTAGTTAGATCTTTATGACTGCAGTGTTTAATTATTTTGCAAATACATTTTAAATTATTTAAAATAACATTCAATCTCAAAAAAAGAATTTTTAATGAAATGGAAAATATTTTGTTTAAGGTATTGCCTAATACTATGGTGTAGTATTTTTTCTTGTTGTATTGCAAATGATCAGGTATCTGTGCCGGCAGCCTCCTTGCCAATTCCAATCAATTCCAATGTCGAATACGGTAATGAAGCATCCTATAGCATGATTAATCATGACTTTTTCCAACAAGCAAGCTCAAAGCAATTAAGCGATACCATTGTGGTATTATCAATCGATGGTGGTGGTACCTACGGTATTATTCCATTAAAAAATTTGATTAATATTGAACATATGACCGATAAGAAGAGCTATCAACTCTTTAACGTTATGGCGGGGGTATCAACCGGTACTCTGATTGTCAGTGGTTTATCTTTAACGGCAGGTCACAACGATAAGCCGATACCCGCACAGGAAATTTTAAATAACTATTACCAAGAAATTCCTGAGGTGTTCTCTAGCCCATGGTGGTATCGAATAAAGTCTGTGAATGGAATGATTGCACCACGTTTCACAAATGCACCCAAAAGGACTGTATTGGAAAAACATTTTGGCGAGCAAGCTCGCTTGTCACAGCTGTCTGCGACGCAGGTTTTGCTTTATGCTACCTCGATCAGCCATAATCATCTTGCTGTATTTGATTCTAAACAAGCGGCTGCATTACCGTCACAAGATTATCAGTTGGTCAATGTGTTAATGGCAACCACAGCTACTCCGTTGTTCTGGCCACCCTTTGAACTGAGCAATATTCAAGGCGCGGATAAAGAATTGATCATTGATTCGGCTTTGTATTTTAATAATCCGAGTTATGGCGCCGTCATGGATGCTAATCGACTCTTTCCTGGTCATCCAATTGTGCTACTCAGCTTAGGTACAGGGCTTGATCAGAGTAAAACCAATTTTCAGTTGATCGGTGCTCATAAATTTAAACAAGGTTTGTTTAGGGCTATAGAGCCAATGATGATGTTGTCTTTTGAGGCGCAATCTCGGCTGGCTCAGCAAAGTTTGGTCTACTTGTTTGATAAAAAACAATCACCTTTAGTGGCTGTGTTTAGATTGAATATTACTAGGCTGCTGGATAGTCCAGGCTCGATGAATTCAAACACTCAAGCGTACGCTGCAATTGATCAGCTTGCTGATCAAATGATTGTTGATAATCGATTGATTACACACCAGTTAATCACCATATTGAATCAGATAGATCAAGCCAAGCAAGCTACGGGGGCCAATAAGTAATATTGCGGGTGTAAGTGGCACTTTGCATGAATGAGTCAGCGTTTCTTGTGCTATTTCCTCTCGCTCTGTTTTCTCGATGAGAAGCTCTGGCTGATCGGAGTTCTGTTTGGTGATATCAGCAATAGCTTTTCTTAAAGTTTTACTTGCCTCAGAGCTTTCCTAAGAGCTTTCCTACAAATGATTCAGCTAATAAAACCCCTGCGGCTGGATGAGAGCCCAATGAATTTGGTGGGTGTGTGACAGGGTGACCAGTAGTCATCTCTTCTCCGTTTTGAGACATTGCTTGCGGACGACTACCGCCTGACGGACATCCATCTGTTTGGCCTATCTTCGATCCATTTCTGAGGTTTTTGATTGCTTCCAGGGACTTTGAAAAATTAGCTTTATGCTCATCTTTAGGATTTGCTGCCGTAAAGTCTGGTCGAGCAGAGAGTTTCTGTTTTGGTGCTGTTTGTCCTAGTAAGGTTTCGGCATTTTTATCAGTATATTCCTCATTTTTTTCATTCTTGCATCCGGATAAAAGTGTTTGGATATTTTCTACTGTTATGTTTGGATTTGCTTCACGCAGAGCTGTGACTAATCCCTGGGCTTTTTCGGAGTGAACCTGGCATGGGGTAGTTAACCTCCATGGTTTTGATTGACCCTCTTCATTTTCGCTTGCAGCTTTAAATCCCATAGCTAGGTTTTGGATTTGTTCTGAGCTAAGCTGTTCTTTTTCTGCTAGATCTACAGTACTCATTGTATCTGGAGTAAAACTTTTGATGTCACCTGTCTGATTGACTATGTAGGTGCATGTGTTACCTTCGTTTGATTCTGAATCACTTGAATCCGGAAGCATCACCTTAACGGAATACAGTGACTCTTCTTGTGGGTCGTAAGGGGGTAGTGAAATTTCTGCAGTAAATTCGTTGTATTTTTCAGTTGTTTTGACGGTGGGCTCTGATTGATCAGCGGTTAGTCTTTCGATAGTGATATTTTTAGCGGCTATTTTACTAGTTTTTGGGCTTGAAGATGTTGATTTAGGGTTGTTCTTTTCTAGGTTGCTATTAAGTTTTTCCACAACAGTTGTTTTGATTTTTTCTTCTTCTTCTTCCTTTTGCTTTTTCTTTGCTGCTAATACTTCTTCTTGAGCAGCTTTCATCTTTTCTCTCTTTTGTTCTTCATACATTAGATCTTTATTAATATTATTTTCTTTGTATTTTTCCATAAGTTCATTAAGTCCACTATCTAAAAATTGTTCATCTTCAATCTTATCAGCACAAGGATTCCAAGG
>DCQA01000053.1 GCA_002323325.1 Coxiellaceae bacterium UBA1530
TATTGTGCTTTTGCATCTCCTTGAAGAGCAGCCTTTTCAAACAGCTCGAATGCTCGATTCGTAGATTCTGGTATAGGAATATCTTTTACTCGACCAAGATAATACATCAATGCCAGATTAAACTCCGCTGCTGCATGCCCCTGCTTTGCAGCACGATCAAATAGCCTAAAAGCGCTTTTATTATTTAAAGGGACTCCGATTCCAGACAAATAGCACAACCCTTTAAGAAACATCACTTCATTGTTATCGGTTTGACCCAAACTATCTAATGCCTTCCCGCCTGAAGTAGACACACGGCGAGAGTGTTCTATTTCAGTGCCATAGAGTTTTTTGAGCGAGTAAGTTAGGGATGACAAATCATAGGCATAGTAATAGTGCTCTACTGCTTGTAGAAATGATTCCTGTTTAAGAGCATGCTCTGCAAGCTTTTCATGTGCCTTTACTAAGTCGTTCTTTGCCTTAACTGTGCGATCATCAAGATGACCAAAAGATTCAACGCACGCATCATAGCGAGACCTTAATTCGTCGATGTTTGACGGAAAATCTTCAGTAGTGTTAGACACTTGTATTGTATTCTCAGATCTCATCATGTGTTTTACCGTTTAGCTATCAACTACCCCGAGCAATAAAACCTCTATAGATTAGACATCAGTGCTTCAAATATTCTAAGGCGGTTAATTATCAACATCACTTAGGTTTGTTGATTGAATAAGCATCATTATTGTACTAGGCAAGGTTTAAGAGAATCTTAAATACAATCGAGGAAAAACAAATAATTAATAAAATTCGGCCAATCTAGACCTCACGTGCAATGCTCGAAGCATCACTCCCACCCATCAGCATGTATGGAATCACTGCAAGCTGATCAATATCACTCAACGACTCCTATGAAGAAAATACACTTAATATGGAGATATCAACGCGATAATGCAATTCCGTTCTCTTTAAGGGCCTGTTTGATTGCAGGAATCATGTCATATGCGGCTTGCTGACCTGCATGCACGAGCTCCAGTTCGTGACTCAAGTCAAACATTCCCACTTGGCCCACCTCAGGGTGGATGACAAAATCAGCATCTTTTGTTTGTAAATTTGTCAATCTATCTGAGGTAATCTCATAACTGCGAGCCGCAATACCAAAAGCAGTATTTGGCATATCGTCAGATAATGAGGTACCCACGTCCACTGCAATGACAATTTTTGGATGAAATCGACGTGCGACATCAACCGGAACATTATCCGTAATACCGCCATCAACTAACACTCGACCATATAACCGAACAGGTTTTACGACACTAGGAACAGCCGATGATGCTAAAATAGCAGGCGGTATAGGACCTGACGAGATAGGAAAGGTCTCACCCGTTGTAAGGTCGGTGGTCACAGCAACAAAAGGCACGGATAATTCAGAAAACATTTTAGCCCGAAGATTTTTCATCAAAAACTTCTCCAGGTGATAGCCCCTAACTACACCTCCCATTGCAGGGAATGCAGCAATATCAGCAAGATCCCAAAATCGAGCTTGCATGGCAGTATCTGCCATGGCTTGTGCTGAACCCTGATCAGCGTACAACACACCCATAAGACTGCCGGCGCTTGTACCCACCACTAGGTCGATAGGTATATGAGCTTTTTGCAGCTCCATTAAGACACCAATGTGAGCGTAACCGCGAGCACCACCACCACCAAGGACAACGGCTACGTTTGGAGATGGCGAAATGATGGGCGCAGGTGGTGGTGTTTTTGGAATAACCAATGATGGCGTTGTTCCGGCACAGCCGCCCAAGAACAGCACAGCGAGCGACAAAACACAGACCCTAATCCATGATTTTATGTTTTTAATACTATAATCCATCACATCATCCATCATCACTGAGTTAACACCTGTGTCCATATGCATACCATTAATAAAATAATGATTATCAGATAGCATGGGGAGATGGAAGCGGTGTATTCTCTGGAGTCACTGGTTCCTGGTTATTGTATGGTTGAAATAGTGCGGGAACAATTGGCGGGTTAATACGTCGAGTGATCACGCCCCTTATCAAATTAGCAGCCATTTCAGATTGGACTGAGAATGTATAATTATTCAAAAGATTCAACATGTCTTGATCTAAAGCGGAGGTAGCTAGCGTATGATAAAGGTAAATTAAACTACGAGATGACTCCTGATCCAATACAGGGGATGCTGCATATCGCCCATTCTTAAGGCCTTGCGAATTATAACCGCGAATAACCGCTCTGAATCGCGCGACTAAATCCTCATCAGCTGATAAATCATCAAAGATGGTGTCCCTTTCAAGTGTTTTTTGATAAAGAAACCTAAACGCGGCATTTAATGAGCGCTCTGTGGTTGGTACATTGTAATAAACGGAATCAGCTGATTTTATATTTGGCATGATAGGAACCTCAATACATTAAAGAAGTAGGAAAATTATATACCAAATAGTTAACGTATGCGCTTAAGTAAAGATTAAGGATCAAGTGTATGGAATATTTACTATAAACAACGCAACACTGTGAATTCAAACAACGCTGAGCAAGGTTTCAATATCAAGCGATAAAAAAAAAATAACTGCAATTGATGTACTGATCAGGAAAAAGCGGAAATTAAAGGTAGTTAAGGTTAATTTAATCTGGTGATAGTAAGATAGTAAGCTAGTAAGCTAGTAAGCTAGTAAGCAGATAGAATAATCATCAACATCATCCATTCTCAACGTTGAGATAGGTCACATGTGAAAATAAAACCCAAATAAAAGAGGATTTAACATGCCCGGAAAAAGAAAAAGAACACAACAGGATGAAGACGCAAAAACGATGCAAGAAGCCAGAAGTTTCTTAAAGAGAGGCCCGAACTATCCAACTACGATATTTGCCAATGAACTAGACTCTTCGTTAAAAGAAATAGTCTCTCTCATAGAAAGCGAGGTAACCAGTACCGACAGTGAGATCAAAAAAATCATTGGAAAAATATCAAAAAAACATACACGTCGTACAGATCTTACTGTAGCCGAAATCAACCAACTGATTGAAAAAATGGAAGCAATCGCTTTACAGCCATTAGTAACACCACAAAATGATTACGCGTCTCTTTTGAATAAAGCAGTCCTTATGAGTGCAGTATACATGGTTGCCTCATCAGAATTATTTAATATGGTTGAGATTGGACCTCTAAGCACCTCTGCAGCATTGAAGATAGCTCACATGCTTTTCACCTCTTCCACACAATCACAAGAAACTCTTGATGCTCAAGCAAGAACTGAACTCATTAACAATAAACCAAGCCTGATCAATCAGCTTAAGCAACTCATAAAAGAACACCATCCAGACGATCAATCAGATACCATCAGACCAAACCAACGATAGCATTTAATAAGACCACCACACTCGTATGCTTATCAGTGATCTCATTGACTCATAAAGTCATTTCCACCATCTCACCTGAAATAAATCATCTGATTATAACTCGCATTTAAATTGCATGCGGAGTCATACCACTACCTTTAACCACTTCAACTGCTAATGGATATTCGTTACATTCTTTTAAAGCATTAGTTACAAGATCCTTAGCTTTTATGTGGTCTTTGAGAGCACTCTCCAACCAGCCTTTTAATTCATCTTCAGAGACACCCGCTTTATGCATGGATTGAAACAACTCAATAAATTTCTTATTGTGTTGATTTTTGGGCAGCTCAAAAAGAGAAAAACTGAAAAAAGTAATAGTATAAGGTGTCTGAGTGGTCTCATCATAACTCTGAATAAGTTCTAACAACGGCTGATAAAAGACCTTTTCCAATGCGTTTTTATATGACTCAGGTGATAGTGCTTCTAATACCTTGAGCGTATTTCTTATTGACTCCAACTTTGCCTCATCTCCATCTCCACTTTCAGCTATAGCTGTAAACAAGGTTTCAATCTGAGTCTGTACTACCTGATTGACACAGGTTTTTTCTAATGATTCACAATTATCGATCAGTTTTTTTAACTCAATTTCAAACACCTCTAATCTTACAATCCAATTTTGCGATTTGTTATGTGTTGATAAAAGATCAACTTGCTTAACGATTGAGCTGATGCTATCTAAAAATAGTTTTGTTTTATCAAATCCATCAGAGTTCGACGCTCCAAACTTAGCTTCACAGGCTTGTATAAAAGCTTGTTTAACCAACGTCACATTCCCTGCATTTAAGATTTGATCTTTGGAGATGGCTCGACATAATGCTTCATCGCTAACATTAACATCAATGGCATTTATAAAGTGTTGTGCTAATTCATCAGTATACTGAGTCTTTTCCGCTGAAGTTGAAGCAATAAGATCTTCGCCGCTCGTATCGCGAATATACTTCACAACCCGCGTTACAAAACATTTGGTGATTGTTTCCTGTGTGATGAGAGGCGGATCACATTCTGACAACGCTTTTGCCTTTGCAATAACATTTTCATTGGCTGGAGCATCCTTTAACCAACCTGAGAACTGTTTTTTTAATTTTTTATCTGTATCTAACACGGTGATATCATGTTCCCGTAAGAAACTGATTCTGTGTTGAATTTCATCGATAGGCGCACTCGATATGAATTCATGGTTGAAAATAGCTTTGTATATTAAGGCTCCATTTCCTTCATTGTTATATTTCTTAAGAAAAGCAGGGAATTCAACCTGATGAGGATGATTAGATGTATCTAAAAAAACATCTTGATTTTGTAAACAATATATTGATAGACCGGACACTAACAGCTTTTTGTGAGCCTCGGGTTGTTCAAACATCTCCATTTTATTACTGATGCTTGTATTCAACCAATCCCACTTTCTCGGGTTAGATGAATCAAAATAATCAGCTAAATCAGAGGCAATCCCTTCCGAACATTCCTCTAGTTTTCGATCCTCTGACAAATCCGATTGACCCTGCCACCAGCTCCAACTGTTTGGATCTACAGATAGAACATTTGAGAATGATCGAATCAGAGGGGAACATAGAGGTAACCATTGCTTAGACACTGCCGTTAAAAACACAGCAGCGAGGGCAATCCGAGCATCGATTGGCGTGGAAGGATTAAGAGTCCCAGATGAAGAAGTAATGACGCCATGTGTCGGAGAGGACGACGGTAAAGCTGATTGGCCAGCATCGAACAAACTGTGACTGGGACCATTATGCGTTAAACCGTTCGAAAAAGAGCTATGATAATGAGGCATAGCCACCGGTCGTCGGACAGTCGATGGTGAGATCCAATGAGAATTTAGAGATCCACTAGGAAGATATACTGCTTTTAAATCATTTCGTCCACTAGCCTTTCTAGCTCCTAGAGTTGGTGGTTTAGCTAAAAATATCTTACCCATTCCATGATCTGGGTCTGTCGTGGTTTTTTGAGTAACAACTGATCCTGGCACCACCTGATTACTCAAGCTCTCTTCTCGGCTCATAGTGACAGTGGAAACTTCGGGTTGTTTTATACGCTGAGATATATGGTTTTTATAGTACTCCTTCGCTAAAACAAACTGATTTTTAACAATGCCAACTGCCGTATCTCTTATCCGAGAATGAGTCAAAGTATTTCGCACAACGAATTTTACTAGTTTAAAAAGCGATGATTTTTCAGCGCTCGATACTTTAACTGCAGCAAGTGAAGCGGCCATGACCTCCCTGTTTGCTTGACCTGACCCTTGCACTAAAGCTAAAGCCCGATTCAAAGTAGGTATTAACTTGGCATTCTTTTTTCGCAGCTGCATACTAAGATGATTATCTGTACACAGATAATTATAGTAGAATTTACACACATTAAATTCTATTCCTTTTGTCAAAATATCGACGAGTTTCTTTTGATGATTTTCTTGCAAATTCTTAATAACGATATTATGAAAAGCATTACCATTTCCATCCTCCAGTGAACCTTCATTCGGACTTTTTCTGATTAGCGCATCAACAATTCCTTTATCAAAACGGTTCAATAATGGAACTTGGTCTGACCCAGCTGTCGATACACTACTTGACGATGAATCTAATCGATTTGGTTGAACGACAGAACTCGCTATTTGACTGAAGGAATACAAAACTTCCAACTGCTTCTGGCTAAGATCATCTAGCGGTAATTGGTTAAGTATCATTAAAATTGGGTTTTCATAATGACCTGAATGTATGAGTGCATTTGAAACACTGTCGTTACCGATCACCTCAGCAACCCCCCCCGCAATTAGCGGTAAAGTTTCAGGGGTAATTTCACTCATGGTGATATTCAATGTTCTGTTATTATCTGAATTACTGATGGCAAGAACCATACCTGCCTCAGAAGTCCCCACTGATAGGCTAATGCCCTTAATTATGTCGAAACGACTTAATACTTCATGTTCTCCATATGAATCATAAACAGGCCAATCAGAGGATGTAGACATTTTTGGACTGGTCGACCGCTGTACTAAATCATTGGACTTCGAATGATTCGACGATGCTATAGTTAAACTTTCTTTATCAGCTACTTGAGTAGGTTTTCCATCTTGGGAACTACTATAAGGTCTTGGTGTCAGACTAAATATTTTATTCCTAGGCAAAGATATTATAGGCCTTTTTACCGATAAAAAATCCTGTGTCATAAGAACTGATGTACGATTCGTTAGTGGATTATATAGTAGAGCATTTTTTGTTGTATTTAACTGATGTGAGAGGTCTTTTTTCATCAAACTCGAAGCTTTACGATTATTTCTTGCAGCTACGCTTTCTTCACCAAGTCGCATTGGTTCTGCACTTTGAATTGATGCCTGTAATGCTGATGCTTCGGCTCGTGTTTTAAGTACTTTGGAACCTAATTGTCTAGTCACTTCTGCTTTTACTTTATTCCAAGCTTCAAGATTTTTTCCTGCAGTATTTATGACAGCTTCGCCTTCTTCGCCAAGTTGCATTTCTTCTGCACTTTGAATTGATGCCAGTAATGCAGATGCATCGGCTTGTGTTGCAGGTACTATAACTAATTGTTTAGTCACTTCTGCTATTTTTTCGTTCCAAGCGTTAAGATATCCCCTTGCAGTGGTTACGACGTCACAATCGCTAAATCCCAATGCTACTCGGTTATTAATTGCTTCTGCTATTGCTGATGCTTCGACTTGTGTTTCAGGTTCTTGAATAGTAGATAAAAAACGTGAATTTTCAGCCAGACTTTGTTGAAAAGCTTCAAGCTTTTGGATTGCGTCAGATAGGCCATCGTCTTTGCTAAGTTCCAGCGTCTTTCCTTGCTGAATTAATCGAGTGAACTCGGCCTCATTGTCTTTCGTTACGTTAGTGAAACTAGTTAATTGTTGTTTCACTTGTACTTTGACTTTTCTCAAAAATTCTATAACTTTATCAGGCATTGTAGGATCAGGAGTTATTTCAGCCATTGTACGATCAGAAGTTATTGATGAAGAATTCACAAGCGGATTCATTAACTCAGCAGAATAACTATCCGGAGAAACATTTTTTGAGGGTAGCTTTAGGAGCTCAATATCATCTTGTTCCAAACCATCTACTTTAACTTTTTCAAAAAAAGCCTCGGTTGCTTTGGTGATTTTTTCAGGATCAACTTCGTCAACAATTTGCTCGATGAGTTTCTTAAAGCCTTGCTTGAAGGTAGTGGGCTTATCATTCGCAAAATATGTTACAACAGCAGTAGCAACAGCAGTAGTAAATCCCATCACTTTTAACCATGAAGTTAACGTTGTTAAATCTGATTTTGCCTCTTCTTTTTTTTGTGATGGTGGTTGGTATGTTAAATGATGCGTTATCTCTGAGCCTGGCAACGTGATCGTGGGTAGCTTCGTCTTATTACCAACCCTATCACCCAGGCCATCATGCTCTTTGAATTGCTTCAATGTTTGTTTGATAATACTGATTGCCGAATACGCAGCTTCTTCTCCTTCTTCTCCTTTTTTAGAGATGATAAAGCAATCTTGCCCTTCTCGTTCTTCATAACGCACACCTTCAGGTAACCCAGTGTCTAGAGTAATGAAGTTAATATGATTAACGTTATTTGATGACTGACTCTCCACCAGGTGTCTAAATAAGAGCATAAACTGCAATCGCAATGCCTCTAATGGATCGTTATGAGAATTAACACAACGAACAGTCACCCCATGCTGATCAGTCTTTTGTGTGACATCAAATAAACAGGGTTCTTCTTCTGCCGTGGCATCAGACCCAGATTTTTTTTCTGCTGGGGGTGACTCCTGAACAATCTTAACAGAGTAAGATTCTGGAATACTTGATACATCTGGAGGGTTAGTCACTGAAGTTGGGTTATTACCGTCAATGCTTGTTAGTGTAATAGTCCATGATTGAAGACCACCAGCTTTCGACTCAACGTTGTGCACTGGTTTCTTATCTTTTCCATCATGAGTGTCATCGTCACTTATCGGTTGCATCATGAATTGTGAAACTATTTTTTTATCAGCTGATTTCTTTACATTCTCACTATCTAAAAACAAATGTTGGATTTTTTGGTAGTTGAGATGAGCAGCCTGAATGGCTATCGCTTGCTTAGCTAATTCCTTGTCACTGTTGGTTTTATCACTACTGCCCATATCTCACTCCGAAACTGATCGTTAGAGCCCCTTGTGGAGACGTTGAGATGAATCCCAAGGCATCAAGCAATTTAGAAAAACACGATTGAAAACTCATGTGCTACTACTCCAATAGCAAAAAATGGATATTTAAACGAAAGAAGTCACGTTACCACCTAAATATACCGAAACTATATTAAGACAATATTAAATTAACACTTATTTAGGTGAAAAAAAGGACAATATCAGGCATGTCTTCGATTTTTAAGAACGATGCTTGCCCACTACTGCCTGATAGTGTGTCTGGTTAAGTCCGGTTGAAAGCCAGGTGTAGCACGCCATGGGCTAATGTCTAACCCACCTCGTCGAGTAAAACAGGCTTCTACACACAAAGCTTCAGGCTGACAACGACGCAAGATATCTGTGAACATTCGCTCAACACACATCTCATGAAACTCATTGTGCAATCGGTAAGACACCCAATATTTAAATAATCCATTTAAATCAATAGGTTGACCTTTGTAATGCACAGCTACCGATGCCCAATCAGGCTGGCCGGTGACCAAGCAATTGGATTTAAACAAGTGCGTATACAGTGTTTCTTGCACGTATTCGCCCTTCCTCGTAGAAAGGTAATCCGGTCTGACACTGTACGTGTCGCAACTCACCTCCAAATCATCCAAACACTGCCCGGTGAAACTGCACCAGACACGCCCCTCACACGCCTTCAATGATTGCAAAGTAACACGCACCTCACCACATGCAGCCTGAGACAAATCACGTTGCAAGGATGCCGTTACAGCATCCAGATCATCAAACCGTGTTTGATTAAACGAATTTAAATATAATTTCAATGACTTAGACTCAACTAATGCAGCAGAATCACATGATACATCGAACATTAATAGAGCCGCTTGAGGCTTACCCTGAGGATTTAGCCAAGACAGTTCATAACCCACCCAACGGTCAAAGCCTTGAAAAGGTAATGACCCAGAGAGACCCAACGCAGAACGATTAGCGGTGCGAGGAATAGAGACTAATAACTCCGGCGCGTACTGATCACGATAGTTGACTGTTTGCCCTAATGGGCTTGCCTCTACCGCTTGCTTTAGTTCTTCTGTCATTGTTCATACCTCATTTCACTAAGAGTTTTTTGGCTCATGAGCCACTTGATTGCGCAAATACAATGGCTCAACTGTTAAAGGGCTGGTTGTTGTTTGTGTTAATAAACGCGCTTGTGCCAGTGTTAACATCGCTTCTGCATCAGGGACACATTCTAGATCACCCCGTTTGATGGCTTCTGGCATTTCGGGTAACGACGATTGATAGACTGACCAGGCATTACCCACACAATTCCAAGAATCACCAGGCCACACCCATGCATCCGCACGCGTCAAAGCATCGGATAACACGGGTTGCATAATACCTTCTGCATCACACACATACCCACCCCAATACAGACTATCCATGCGAGCATCCCATGCAGCTAACACCCGTTTAACGTCATGAGTGGCATAAGCGGTTTGCGCTAATACTTGCAACGTGGATAGAGGTATCACCGGGATATCCGCACCAAACGCTAATCCTTGCGCAAAGCCTGTTGCTAATCGGACACCCATAAAACTCCCAGGACCATGAGTAAACGCAATGGCGTCTAAGCTCGACAACTCAACACCGGCTTCTTGCAGCAAACCATCAATCAGCGGCAACATACGCTGCGAATGCTCACGTGGCATCGGCTCTGTGTGAGACACACAACGACCTTGATGTAACACTGCCACAGAACCTGTCGCTGTTGCGGTGTCAAACGCTAAAATGGATGGCATTACCCCTATCTCCGGGCTGTTTTTTGGGTACAATATGATGCGTATTTTAACTGGAAGAAGCAAGCACAAAACATGACCTGCCTGACCCTACCCTACCCCAATGACAGCGGTGACCTGTTTGCTCGTTTTGCCTCATGGCCATTTGCCATATTTCTCGATAGCGGAAGAGATGCTAATACCCACCGTCGATTCGATATCATCAGTGCAGCGCCTAACAAGCGACTGATTTCGTATGGCCGTTGCCAACATCTTCAAACCGACAACCATACCCACTACCACCATGACACGCTGTTTGATGTCTTAAAAACAAAAATAGCGCATCACCCCCGCGTCAGTGATGCACCCAAACACCTGCCATTTACCACCGGCGCATTAGGCTTTTTGGGTTACGATGCCGGACATCAACTCGAAACCCTTCCACATCATCGCTATCAAGACATCGCACTCCCCGATGCTGTGATCGGCCTTTATGATTGGAGCATTGTGGTGGATCATCAACAACAAGCAGCCTGGCTGATATCCTCATTAGACGCTCATCACGACACCATCATGCATATCCTTTCGACACTGAAGCAACCCCTCCTATCAATATCACACTTTCAACTTCAGCAAGCATTTAAACCTTGTATTACAGCGTCAGAGTATCAACAGGCGTTTCATCAGCTCAAACGACATATTCGCGATGGAAATTGCTACCAAGCCAATTTATGTCAGCGTTTTCAAACCACTTACCAAGGATCACCTTTTACAGCCTACCAACACCTACGACAACACCACAGCTCGCCGTTTAGTGGTTTTTTTCACACCCCTTGGGGTGACATCCTCAGCCATTCACCAGAACGCTTTATTCGCATTCAAGATCGACAAGTCATCACACAACCCATCAAAGGCACAGCACCGCGTGATACAGATCCTGAAAAAGATACAGCACTTGCCAGAGCCTTATTACGCAGTGAAAAAGATCGTGCTGAAAATTGTATGATTGTTGATTTACTGAGAAATGACTTAGCACGCACGTGTGATGCTGTCGATGTACCTGCCCTGTGTGAACTGCATAGCTTCCCTAATGTGCATCACCTCATCAGTACCATTACCGGTCAACAACAAGTCGATCAGCACAGCCTCGACACCTTAAAAACGTGTTTCCCTGGTGGATCGATTACCGGTGCGCCAAAAATTCGTGCGATGGAAATCCTCGCAGAACTGGAACCCTTTCACCGTTCAGCGTATTGTGGTTCGCTGTTATATTGTGATACCAACGGCAGCCTGGATAGCAATATTTTGATTCGCACCTTACTGTGCGTTAACAATACCCTATATGCTTATGCCGGCGGCGGCATTGTGCATGATTCACAAGCAGACACCGAGTACCAAGAAACGCTCACCAAAATTGGCCGTTTGTTACAACTCTTAGAATCCGCCTTCCTCATCAGCACTAAGGAACCTCTATGCTAGCTCATGCCACACAGACACTCAGTGTTTCAGAACTCAACCAGCAAGCGAGTCAATGCTTAGAGCAACAGTTTCGAGTCGTGCATGTTGTTGGTGAGATCTCCAACCTTGCATGCCCCAGTTCAGGTCATTGGTATTTTTCTCTCAAAGATCAACACGCACAAGTGCGTTGTGCTTTCTTTAAAGCTCGACATCGTAACACCATCCCCGTGCCTAAAAATGGTGATGAAGTATTGGTATTAGCTCGAGTCAGTTTATACGCACCACGAGGAGACTACCAACTGATCATTCAACAACTCACACCACACGGTGAAGGTCGCTGGCACATCGCATTTGAACAATTGAAAACTAAACTCGATGCAAAAGGCTGGTTTCGCGAAGAGCACAGACAACCCCTACCCAAGTACCCCAAACGCATCGGCATCATCGCCTCACCGACGAGTGCAGCATTGCAAGACATTCTTAACGTTACGCGACGTCGCTTCCCAGCAATTCCTCTGATCATTTATCCGTGTATCGTGCAAGGTGAAAAAGCGGCTGACAGCATTTGCCAAGCGCTTGAGAGTGCTCATCAACGCCAAGAAGTGGATGTCTTATTGCTGGCACGCGGCGGTGGATCGATTGAAGACTTATGGCCATTCAATGAAGAACGTGTCGCACAAGCTATATTCAATAGTCAACTTCCCGTAGTCACCGGCATTGGTCATGAGATTGATCACACCATTGCCGACTTTGTTGCCGATCAACGCGGAGCCACTCCCAGCGCTGCAGCAGAACTCATCACACCCGATCAATCCGAGATCCAACAACAATTAACTGCACTACATGATCGCCTTATTCATGCGATGAAACGCCTCTTAAAGCAACAACAGGTACAACTAGGACACCTTAAAAAACGTTTAATACATCCCTCTCAACAATTAGCACAACAGCAAACCACACTCACTGCGTTACAAGAACGACTCACTCTTAGCATTCATCGTTTACAACAACAACAGGCCCAAGCACTGGATCACCACCAAGCTCGCTTACTCGCCCAATCACCGGATAAAGTAATACACCATGCGCGAAACTCCCTTAATGCTGACCGACAACGCCTTCATCAGTGCATGACCCAACAGGTTAAGCAACAACGAGATGCTGTTCATTTACTGGCACGTACATTAGACGCACACAGTCCGTTGAAAACTCTTGAACGTGGCTATGCCATTGTTCACCATCGAGGAAGCACCACGACGGATATCTCAGCCATCAATCCAGGCGATACTATCGCAATACAGGTTCATCATGGCTCATTGGAATGTACCGTTGATGAAATTAACACCGAGAAATCGTAAGTGTTAACCTGAGAATAGACAAAAATAAAGCTGAAAATAGTATTAATATGACTAAGCCGGTAGGATTCGATGATAAACATCCGTATTATTGTCTCCATTCATTAATTGCAGAGTACGCACGCATGCTTCTCGTTGATCCTTATTCACACACACCCTTCGACATTAACGATACCAATTATCTAGTTTATGCTATAAAAAAAGAGACTGGGTTTGAGATACGCGGGCTAGAAAAGCATACAAAGACGATATCGGCGGACACAGAGGCCAGGATTATCCCAGACTGGATGACTAATCAGCTCATGCAACTCAAGTCATCAGGGATAGCACTAACCATCAATCCATGGTCATCTTTATATCAAGGTATAGAGGCTATCAAACCTGAGAGATCCCTACAGAATTACCTTGAGACCTCACAAAAAAACGCTGCTTGTTTGCCAGGAAAAACATCAAAAGTAAACAGAAAGCCACAGGCAATGTCACCAAGGGAATGTCTCTTATGGGCAGCGATTATCACCGCACCGGCTTGCCTAGCTTATTTATACATAAAATCATTAGCTACAGTGTCGGCAAAAGAGATCAAACATCATCTAAATCTGTTTGGAATTTTCACGCAGACAAATGAAATATTCAGCCAATCGGCTATGAAACCCTCTCTTTAAAAGTTAGTTGATAGAGTACAGGCTTACATGCTCTCAAAAAACACGCTCGAGATCAGTTTATAAAGGTTTTCATTTTCTAGGGATTCAGTTTACTGTGGCGTGAACCACAGCCAACTCCGAAAATCAAAGTGCAGGGTCATCGAAAAGCTATTTCTATTGTCAAGCAAAAACTTTATGATTTTTAAGTATTACAAAGGAAGAGAAAGAGAGAGACAATCGCTATTCTCTAAAATCTTGGTTAACGACTTAACGTTTTAACTGGCTGACCATTGTCAAGAAGTGGTCTGAAATCTCCATCGATTCTGTCTGCTAAATGGCTTCCTCTTCTTGTAAATACACAGAATAATCTATTAAGATACAATAATGAATGTGTTAGCTCACTTTTCGTTTCGAGACTATTGATTAGATTATTTAAATTTTCACTATCTGACCGAACAATAAAAATTTTCACATCTCGTTTAATTTTTTCTGCCTTATCTCTATCTAATATAAATGTTTTTATTTTATCCATATACTCTTTAAGATCATTGAACAAGTCTAGATGTTTACTAAAGTTTTCAAGTCTACTTTCAGAGAAAGTTTCTATCTCGTTAAAGTTTAAGCCAAAAACACCAAATTTTTTTAATATTTTTTTGTATTTACTAAATTTTTTAAGATCATCCTCAGATAAATAGTCTATTTGACTATCCCTTGCCCCAAGCTTACTAAGTACATTATATGTGATGGAATCAAGTATTGGCTCAATTAATTCTACAGGGGCTTGCAAACGTTGGTTGCAAGATGATTCAGTAAATTTTTTTGAATCGACCACGTGAGATTGATATGCGTCGACAATTGGCGAATTATATGTATTCTCGGGGCTACATTTTTCTGCCACTGGTATATTGTCAAATTCTTTTTTTGTATCGTTTGTGCCTCTCATAAAATATCCGTAACCGTCACAGCAACTACACCCTAGCTAAATAATTTA
>DCQA01000001.1:0-232 GCA_002323325.1 Coxiellaceae bacterium UBA1530
ATATTTTAATGCGTCTCATTATTTTCCCACTTGCGAAAAAAAAGGATTTTTTAAAAGTGTGACGACCGCTTTACTTATCACTAGAAGAATTTCACAACTTTATTGAAAATACTCTCCTTTAATAGACATTATAATAAAATTATTTATGACTGTCCGGAAATGGTGACTAATGAGCCATCGTTGGCTTAGTGATTGGATCATCGATCGCATACAACCTATTAGGTGCGCGGAC
>DCQA01000001.1:535-2406 GCA_002323325.1 Coxiellaceae bacterium UBA1530
CATACAACCTATTAGGTGCGCGGACTCTGTTAAGTTTTTCTAAAAACTTTTTTGAGTATCTCATGATCTTCAGTGCTATCGTTGATGATTTTTGCTTCTAAGGGATAGAGAATACATCCATTATCATGCATAACCCTCTCCTGTTAGACGGATTAAATCAGGGAAACTCTTATTCAATACTGAAAAAGCTTTCAATGTCATAAAAATTTCTTCGATGCATCGAGCTTTTTTCTTGCAACTACTCTCTCCTATAGATAATTGCATATTATAAGTTAACCAATGAATCATACTTCCGTAAACACTGATCAATGCTGAGCGTACATGTGCCAGATTGAGTCTTCCACCGAAGTTTAAATAGTGGTTAATCATGGATTGATAATGGTCGAAAGAAAAATCATCGCCTCCGAACCCACTCCAACTTAAACAAGTCCTTATAACATCACGCGTTTGATTGATGTATCTTACTGTCTCCCAATCAACGATTGACGGTTGATTGTCTTTGGACCAAATCACATTCATCTGATCAAGGTCACCGTGCGTTAATACGGTATCTTTCTCAAGCAGTGGAATGACACTGTGATACGCTTGATTAGCCTCATGGATTTGAGCCTGTAGCTGACACAAGGCATGAGCGTATGGTAACTGTTGCTTGATCACTTGGGTAAATAGTGTATTGAGTGACTCACTCGAGTGTCTATCAAAACGAAGCTGTCTCAAATTAGGCAGCTCAATTTTCATACCATGTATTTTTGCCAGTATTTTTGCGATCGTATTGGCATGAGAGAGAGAAACCTCGTAGCGAGACAGTGTCTTACCTTCTACCCAAGGATACAATAAATAGCCTTGCTGGCCTAATGCAATAAGATAACGGTTGTCTTTAGCCATCGCTGAAACAGCCGGGATACCGAGTGATTTAAAACGCTCGGCTAAAGTTTCAGTAAGCTCATACTTCTTAATCACTTGCTGACTACTACAATCAAGATCGGATGACAATTGCTTAATCGCATAGCTAGAATTGGCATTTGTTACCTTCCAAATCCGGGAACCGCCCCGACTTCCGAATATTTCAATCGGATCACTGCTTAGTGAGCCAATATCATAGTAGACCAATAGTTGTTTTAAGTGATCATCATTCATCATAGAATCCGTCATACCAATATAAACATCTCTGACTAAATCGCTAATCAGCATCTCATGTTCTGCAACACTGTTTCCAATGTATGTATTAATTTCGCCACATAGCCATAATTGATTAATACGCTACCGCAGGCTTGAAATAAACGGTATTGTGACAAGGCATCATATACAGGCCATAAATGAGTGACTATCGATAGTGCATCAACAAGCCTATCTTCGTTTTCTCTTTGCAAAAAAGCCTCTAAAGCAGACGTGCGAATGGCTGTATAAACAACTTCACTGAATGAGGCTCTATGATGTTTTTCTAAAACATACAGGTAATTCACGACTGAAAATAAAGGGTGTGAAATAACAATCTCACCGACGTCAATCAATGTGATCTTCTGTGTGGTTGGATCAATTAATAAATTATTATCATTGCAATCGGGCTGAACAAAGCTGGGTGGGATATTATAGGACTGCAGCTTTTCACAGAGTGCCTGTATGGTTGGAACGATGGCCATTAATGGGTGATGTAATTCCTCATCAATAGCAATAGCCTCCCAAAAATTTTGATTCCGTAAAAATTCCTCAAAAATCGACGGCATGTTTTCTAATCGCCAATCAGGAACGCCTAGATTCAACAGTGGTGACAGTTGATGAGCAACGTCCATTTGCCATTGAGTAAATTGCTGAATACCTTGACAGGCCATGGAGGCATCGAAGTTGCTCTTTAATAGTGAGCGCAGTGTTAC
>DCQA01000001.1:2786-7866 GCA_002323325.1 Coxiellaceae bacterium UBA1530
TGTCGGAACATGGCAAGCATACTCTGATTGCATGACCTCAATGATCGGTGCTTCAAGAGCCAGTCGCTCAGGTGTTGTTTTTAAATAGATCACTCCATTATCGGTATGAAACCGAACAACCTCAGACCAAGGAGTACTCATCACAATCTCTGGCTCCGACAACTCCTTTGCTATTCCTCGCTCTAAGACATATTGACGTACCCAAACTTGTGCTGCTGTGTTCTTATCGCTCATCTTCACCCTGTTTGATGCTGTAATAAGGAAGGCGGTGGCCTTTATGTTGTATTGTACCACTATATATCATAGGCGTTTTTTCCAAGACACGAATAGAGCGCTCATTACCCGGATGAATAGGTGCAATGATTTCGGGTATTTTTTTCACGGTTAAGCCCCACTGTATCAGTGCGTTTGCACATTCAGTGGCATAGCCTTTACCCCAATAACGACGATGAAAGCGATAGGCCAATTCGATCAGAGGTTGAGTGATATCAAAACTGTGATGAAAAAGTCCCGCTTGTCCCAAAAAGTCCTGCGACTTTTTTTCCCATACACAAAAAAAACCTAAACCATGGTTGTCATAATATTCCTGAGCTAATCTAACATGCTCTTGGACTTGCTCCTTGGTTTGCACTTCGCCCGTACCAAAAGGCTGCCCAAACCCGCCAACACAGCGCATTACTTCAGGATCCGTTCTCAGCTGTAATAGGTGTGGATAATCGGCTGACTGAGGCACAGTGAGGATTACTCTTTCTGTTTCAAGTATCACGTTCATTCACAATCCTCGTTATGGTCTCAGCAATAAAGATAACGCGCTCATCAACCGAGACATAAGGCAATTCAATCAACTCATAACCTAGCTCTTGATAAATGATTTTTAAATTATCGCCAAATGCTTTTGCCTGCTGAAATGAGATGGTTCTATCCTCATCATTGCTATAAATGGCTTCCCAGCTCGGCGTAAAAAAGACCGTCTTATTATACCGATAAAGCTGCGCTGCTTTCACTTCAGAGCCACGTGCAAGACCAAAACAATCCGAATAAGCTAATAGGTCTGGGATTCCACGATCGAACAAATGTGGTATTTGAGCATCGGCTTCGATAAAGTCATTCATCGCGCGTGATAGCATCAACTCTTTAAAGAGTTGTGGTTTGTTGTCGTACAGGCCATCGCCATCAATAGCGCGTTGCTGCGCTATAATAGCTCTTGCAAACTCTGCAACACAACTAATACCCTTTGCTTTTATGGCGTCTAATAGAGCACTTTTCCCACTGCCTGGGGCTCCTGTCACAACAAAACAATTCTGCTTAATCATAAGGCAACTCATTAGGCTCTCTATTGATAAAGTCAGGTGGGATTTCGTGGTCAAACTGCACCGCCTTAATGCATTTAAGTCCCTGAAGTAAGGCTTTGCAAACACGATGCATGCCATCCATAACCCGGCCATCGTTTGATAAAATGATAGGATATTGCAAATCGGTTGCTTGAATCAGTTTCACATGCTCTACAATATTTCGACACGTCGGACTCGCTCCGCCCAAGTCATACCAAAAGCACTCATCCAATTCACGAATATCAGATAAGCTGACCGATTTAACAGGCAAACCTGAACTCTTTTCAATAAGCCGAGTCACATCCCAAGATAGAAGCCCATTTTGGGATGCTCTAAAATGGTATTGTTTTCTGTGTACACCCATGTTTTACCCTCTAATTGAGATATTATTCATATTAACTAAAATGCTACTCATTACATCCTTAACGCGCAATTTAATGCTGGTCATCTTAGCCGTAGTCATTCGATCATTAATAGCATGGTCTTTAAACAGCCGACCGCTTAGAGGCACTCGAAGGTAGTTTTAGCGGATTTCCATCACAGCAATTACCCATGAAACATACAAGTCTTTAACAAATGCCATCTTCTAGGTTGGCGCCTATTTAAGCGACTTAATATAAAGAGGCTCTTCAAACACCTAGCAGAGACAACGATTGAGCTCTAGGCTGCCATTCGTTACACTGCGCAGCTCAAGACCGACTCGTAGAGCTTTAACATGTCCCATGAACTGACGTGGAATCAACACCTCGCACAAGCCATCAGCTGCCCCTACCAACTGGCAAAGCGCTGCCAATTGAGCACAGAATGGGCAGATAGTGTGCGGTCTGCATGTCAGGCGTTTCCACTGAAAGTTCCAGAACCTTATTGCCAACGCATTCAACCCGGCAATCCAAATGATCCTTTATTATTACAAGTGCTACCTCAAGCACAGGAGATGATAGAGCAACCTGGCTACAGTCAAGATCCCGTCGGTGATCAAGCCGCCAATCCGTTACCGGGTTTACTGCATAAATACCAAGGGCGTGTCTTACTGACACTCACAGGCAGCTGCAGCATTAATTGTCGGTATTGCTTTCGTCGACATTTTCCCTATCAAGACAACAACCCAAGAGCCGATCATCTCGAAGCCATTGAGCAATACATTCGACACGATGACAGCATCCATGAAGTCATTCTCAGTGGTGGTGAACCCCTATTAATGAAAGATGAACCGCTACAAGCGTTGTTTGAACGTTTTGCTGCAATCCCACATATACAACGATTACGTATCCACACACGTCTACCCATCGCGATCCCACAACGGGTACAACCCAGTTTGATTGCTGCCCTACAAGCGACACGATTGCAGTCCATTGTTGTTGTGCATTGCAACCATCCACAAGAAATCGATGCAGAGGTGTCAGAGGCACTGCAACAATTACATCGCTCAGGCAGTTGGTGCTTGAATCAATCGGTGTTACTAAAAGGCGTCAATGATCAGGTGGAAACCTTGGTTGCATTAAGTGAGGCACTCATGGCTGCTCGTGTGCAACCTTATTATTTGCATCTACTCGATCGCGTGCAGGGTGCTGCGCATTTTGATATGGATCAACAGCATGCCATCGCACTGCACACAGCGATGCAAGCACACTTACCCGGTTATGCAGTACCGCAATTGGTGGTTGAACAAGCCGGTCAACCGTCGAAGACTCGAGTGAGTCATTTATAAGACGATGAACTTTATGATGGAGCATTAGCTGATAACGATAGCGATGACTGATAGACCTGATGAGCTAAATGATGAGAGCGTGTGTTGAATAATGATAAACCTGCTCCAGCTTGATTGAATTGGTAACGTTGATAGGCAAGATAAAACAGGCCAATACCCGTACAAGCAATGGCCGAATAGAATAAGAATCGACAAATAGGATGCGTTCTGTGCTTAGCTAATGCTTCACTATTTTCTGAGATAACGAGTTTGATTCTGTTGGAACAAGATTGATTTTCTTCAATATTTATCAAATGCGATAGGGTAGCTTTTCTAAAACCCTGAACACAAGATAATGCAGCCTTCTCTTTATCTTTATCTCCCGCCAAATAATCCTTGGCATACACCTCTAGACGATCAATGTGATGATGGATATTTTTTTCCTGTGGATCTATATTGTTATTCCGCCTCGACTTGACGATCTCTGAGAGCACAATAGTATCAACTGAAAACCGAACATACTCATCATTATTGCCAGATCCACTCAACTCATCTCTACATCGGCGAGTAATCGTTGTAACAAGATTTGGTTTCCCATCAAGCAAGGACACGTAAGGTATCAAGGAAACAATGATCAAGCGGTAAAGTAGGGGTAATTGTTTTATTTTATTAATCTTAACTTTATTGTTACCGCCTTTGCATACACCATGAGTCTTAAGCTCACAGGTAAACGCTTCAATCATCTGTAATAAAATATTTTTGCTCTCTGTCTGATTTTTTTTGATATAGGCAACATCCTTCTTTTTATCAAGATAGCTATTTACGATACCTAAGGTAGTATCAACATGCTTGTTGTCACACTGTAAAAATAATTCTTGGTAATCATTAATGTCGATTTCAAGAGAACCTAGCCTTGACTGATGCTGTATAACACAGTCATATATTCTTGAGAGTGTTTTTTTTGATGACTCATTATTAAGATGATCTTCAAGCTGATCCTTGAACACACATTCAGTTATATGTAGAGTTTGACCTCCAACCTGTAGAGCATCTGAAAAACTATCCGACATAATGACAACCTCTATGAATCCTCGATAAATAACTCATTATTGATTCCCCCTCAAAGTTGGATTATGTGCTATGTCTTGTCGCGCATAAATCGACGAACCTAAAGAATCGTTACCCACTGTACCAATATACGTCATATCACCATTCGAACCTTGCTCCCATAATGGGATGTCATCAATAGACTTTGACGAACCACTTTTTATACGCACATTAGACGATTTTATGCATACATCTTGTTGAAACGCATACCCATTCTTGTACACTTTAATGAGGCGACAAAGAATATACTTGTCAATATCACATTCAAATAAACGCACAGGCATGAGAGCATTGTATGAAGCAGAGTGACTCGTCCTGAAAAACCGTGAAAATGACTGCTGAGGAACACTCTGATAATTGAATAAACGCTTGAGTGACCCACGATTATTGCTTCCTAAGATATTCCAATCCACAAAAGGAGAGCAAAGTTGTGGGCGGGCTGAAGGATAACGACCTGATAATTCTTGACATGCATATTGAGCTTCGTTTAAACGAAAACAAAACGTGTTCAGGTTTTTAGAAGATTTCTCTTGCACGCGTAGAAGAAAATCTTCTTTATGAAATATTGATTCATACAATAGATTCAATGGAAAATCTTGTTTCTCGCACTGATAAATATTAAGGTTTTCCAAGACAAGGTGATTTTTTTTACCAATGGCCACCTCTAGGTTGTAATGTGAATGATCATTGCAAAAAACAACCTCAAATTTTAATCCACTGATATTTAACTCCTCATTAATTTTATTTATTTTTTCGTCAATGATAGATGTATAATAAGAATTAAAATCTGGCTCACATTGGCCTATTGATTCACAAACAAACTTCCGACCGACCAGGGGTTTATTATCTTCGCTCAAACACTTTTTAACGCGCCACGATTGTTTTTCCTTTTTATCTAGACAGCAAACCACCAATGATCGCTTATTATTGAGATAAATAGGTATCATAGCCGTTG
>DCQA01000060.1:0-809 GCA_002323325.1 Coxiellaceae bacterium UBA1530
TGATGGTCTTAATGGTCCTGTTTGGGTTGACCTATTCAGGCAGTCTTGCAGATCCCAGTACATGGAAGCTATTAAAATCCTATGTGTGGATGATATTAACACCGTTTTTGCTAGTGACTATTCGAGAAGACTATCAGCGACGCAGAATATTGCAGGCTTTTTTAGTAGTTAGTGCAGTTATCTTATTGATTAGTCTTGTGAAAGTGTTAGTTGGGGTTGTTGGTGGGTATCATGCAGATCCCTGTGTTTTCAGGGGGCGAATTGTACAAAGCTTCTTTATGTCCTTTGCTTGTGCTGCATGGCTGTATCTAGCGATCACTCGTGTTCAATATCGAGGGTGGATGATCGCTCTGTTTTTACTGAGTTCTATTGATATCTTTCTTGTTGATGGGCGAACAGGCTATGTGAATTGGGTCGTGCTGATTGCCTTTGTGTTAATTGCTGAGTTGTCTTGGAGGCAATGTCTTTTTGCTGCTTTGGGTTGTTCATTGATGATAGTGGGTGTCGTTTCAGTGTCTCCTACGTTTCTAAATCGAGTGGATCAAGCAGTAACGCAGTTAGAGAGTCATGTTGATAAGAACGAGCCCGATCATGCCACTTCAGTGGGGATTCGGGTTGAGCAACTGTCAATTGGTTGGCATCTTTTATCACAGCGGCCGTGGTTTGGTTTTGGTACCGGTGGAATGAAAAAGGCGTTTAGCACTGTCTCGGCTGAAACGGCTAATCAAGAATTCGTTGTTTCAGAAAACATACGGACAGACATTACTTTGGTCAATGTTGCTGTGCAGCATGGATTTATTGGATTGCTC
>DCQA01000060.1:1197-18051 GCA_002323325.1 Coxiellaceae bacterium UBA1530
CGTTTAGCGCAATGTTTCGTCCTAAGTTACTGCGTTGCCGGATTATTTAACCCGTTTTTGATTTCTAGCTTTGCTGTGCATTACCTATCGATGATGTTAGTGGTATTTTTTGGTGGGTACTCACGCAATGCGTTTGTGGATCATTCTGAGTCTGCAGAAATACCAGTTACTGTTTAGAGCGTGTGTTAATTTTTGTGCGTGTTCTCCATTAAAGAATAGCTTTTCTCAGCATGTCGATTGCTTGACCAGTGCTATGAGGGGTTCGGTTTTATCCTCTATCTTGTAAGGTTAATTTTGTTATTATCTTAATCTATCTGATTGTTTTTTATTGATTTATTATTTTTTAGGATTGTTTCCCTCCTGTCCATGCCCCATTTTTGCTAACAAACTATACAAAACATTGAATCTGGTGGTACAATGTGGGTGATTGTGGGGGAAAATTTATGTTTCGTGGGATAGCTGCTATCAATGTCGACGCGAAGGGACGGGTAACTGTCCCTGCGCACCAGCGCGCTATCTTGATGGAGGAATCCGATGGTCAAGTGGTCTTGACCATCGATACCGAAGACCGTTGTTTATTGCTCTATCCATTATCTCAGTGGCTTATCATCGAAGAGGAGTTGTCCTCTCTACCTTCATTTAATCCAGCTACACGTCGAATTAAGCGATTGCTAATTGGACATGCGACCGATTTATCGCTGGATCGGCATGGACGAATTTTATTACCGCCGTTACTTCGGGATTACGCTGGATTGGATAAAACCATTGTTTTGGTTGGTCAAGGTAAAAAGTTTGAAATTTGGGGTGAATCACAATGGGATATGGGACGTGATAGCTGGTTGGCAGAGGACACCGAGGATGAACACGGTGGGGGCGTTGCGCCAGAATTAATGTCGTTATCATTGTGATGAGTGAGTTTAAGCACCAGTCGATACTGGTCAAGGAGGTGTTAGAAGGATTGGCGATAAAGCCAGATGGAATATATCTCGATTTGACGTTTGGTCGGGGAGGTCATAGTGCGCATATTTTGGAAGCACTGGATTCGCAAGGTCGGTTGATGGCCGTCGATAAGGACCCCGAAGCGGTGAGTGTGGCCAGTCAAGCACCTTTTGACGATGCGAGATTTTCTATTTGCCACGCAGGGTTTGATGAAATTGGGCAAATAGTAAGAACGCGAGGTTGGGTAGGGCAAGTGTCCGGGGTGCTGCTGGATTTAGGGGTTTCCTCACCGCAGTTGGATAAAGCTTCAAGGGGTTTTAGCTTTATGCGTGAGGGTCCTTTAGACATGCGAATGAATCCGACCTCTGGTCTGGATGCAGCAACTTGGTTGCATCAAGCCAGTGAAAAAGAGATTGCTGATGTGTTGTGGCGCTATGGGGAAGAGCGTTCAGCGCGACGCATTGCTAGATCCATTGTGGAATATCGTCAAACTGAGCGGTTGAAAACAACGACGCAATTGGCTGTACTAATTGAGCAGGTGTGCCCAAGGCATGGCTCTGGAAAGCATCCAGCAACAAAGAGTTTTCAAGCTATAAGAATTTTTATTAATAAGGAGTTGGAGGAGTTAGAAGCCTGTTTGCAACAGTGTCTTGATATTTTAACAGTTGGTGGGCGGATGTGTGTGATCAGCTTTCATTCATTAGAAGATCGAATCGTCAAACGATTCATCAAAAAAGCATCACAAGGGGAAACATATCCGTCCGACCTACCCATTAAGGATAAAGATATTATGAGACATGCTAAGCGAATTGGTTCATTAATTCGACCAACAGAGGAAGAAATAGCCGGTAATGCACGAGCGCGAAGTGCACGGCTTAGAATTATGGAGAGGCAATAATGAATACAGCAGTACGAGCATCGTCACATTGGTTTGTTCCAGTGGATTGGACAGGAGTTTTAGATGTCAATTGGCGCCAAGTTCTTATTGGATTGTTAGCGGCGCTAATTATGGTATCCGCTTTTATGATTGTGTACATGAAAGATGTTAACCGTCGATTATTAATTAACTATCAGCAGCAAACAGCTCAGCAACAGCAATTTGAAATAACACGTGGCCAACTTCTTCTAGAAGAAAGTACTTGGGCGCGTCAATCACGTGTGCAGCGAATTGCGGAAAATGATCTAAATATGGTGATGCCGGCGGGGCGAGATATTGTGTTACTGCAAACAAAAAATTTACCAAAGGTCGCCAACTTTTCAGTATTATCAAGTGAAGCAGTATGTGGTTCAGGGAGTGAGCATGCTATTGCTTGTCTTCAGAATCATATCGTTGTGGATTCATAAGTGACTTTGTCTGTAGGGTAAGATGCAAAGGCGATCTTTTCTTGTTTCATGGCGATTCTCAGTGATTCTTGTCTGTTTATTGTTAGCTTTGTCGGTTATTGTTTGGCGTTTGGTGCATCTCAATATTTTCGATAGAGCCTTTTTGCTGCGCGAAGGTGATGCGCGTATGGTACGTATAGAAACGATTCGTGCTCATCGTGGGATGATTTTGGATCGTTTTGATACGCCACTAGCAATCAGTACGCCGATGGTTTCAATTACTATGAATCCACGCCAATTTAAAGTAGATGCTCAACAGCTTCATCAGTTGGCTGTCTTGCTAGGTCGATCGGATCAATCTCTCAATGCGCTTATTAAAAAATATCAGAGTCGTGTATTTGTTTATTTAAAAAGGCGTATGCAGCCAGAAAAGGCTGAAAAGATTATGGCATTAAAGATACCAGGGATCCATTCTGAAACAGAAGATAAGCGTTATTACCCGGAGGGTAATGCTATGGCTCATGTTGTGGGGATCACCAATATTGATGATCATGGTCAAGAGGGGATGGAGCTGGCTTATGATCGCTGGTTAAGTGGTCATGACGGTAAGCGTGAAGTTGTAAAAGATAGAATGGGACATATTGTTGAAAATATTGCAGTGCTTAAAGCGCCTCAGCAAGGAAAAGATTTACATTTGACATTGGATCATCGGTTGCAGTTTATTGCGTATCAAGCGTTGCAAGAAGTGGTATCGTCACACCACGCAGATTCTGGCTCTATTATAGTGTTGAATGCTAAAACAGGTGAGGTTTTGGTAGATACAAACCTCCCCACATACAATCCAAATAATCGTCAGCATGCTCATACGAGTGCGTTTCGAAACCGCGCACTAACTGATACATTTGAGCCCGGCTCAACGATGAAGCCATTTACAATTGCACTGGCTTTAATGAGTGATCACTATACGGCTCAATCTACGGTGGATACTAATCCTGGTCGCATGAAAGTAGGTGGTTTTGAGATCAAAGATGATGGGCTTAATTACGGCGTCATAAATCTACAGCAAATCATTCAGAAGTCGAGTAATATCGGCGCGGCTAAAATTTTATTGTCTCTATCGCCACAGGATTTTTGGACATTGTTACGAGCCTTTGGTTTTGGTATGAAAACCGATAGTGGTTTTCCGGGTGAGGCGCCGGGTCGATTAATTGCTCATCACATTTGGTACCCCAGTGATGTCGCGACGTTAGCTTATGGTTACGGAATTGCGGTTACAACATTACAGCTTGCACATGCTTATCAGGTTTTAGCTAATGATGGGGTCGCGCTGCCAGTAACTTTTTTAAAACATCAATCATCAGATAAAGGGCAGCAAGTCATTTCAGAAGGTGTTGCTCATTCTGTCATGAGTATGTTAGAAACGGTAGTCACCAGCGGTACAGGCACTCGTGCGCAAGTATCAGGTTATCGAGTAGCCGGTAAAACAGGCACAGCTTATATCGCAGGCCCAGGTGGTTACGACAAGAAAAAATTCATGTCTTCATTTGTTGGCGTAGCTCCGGTTTCAAATCCACAATTTGTTATTGCTGTTGTCGTAAGAAATCCGCAAGGTCAACATTTTGGAAGTTTAGTGGCCGCTCCAGTTTTTTCTAAAGTAATGGCTAGCGCCTTAAGATTATGGTCTATTCCGCCGGATGGTCTGAATGCAAGTTTATAGCGGTGTATCTTTTTGAAGCTTCCATCGTTTGTGCGTCCACAGCCAGTCTTCAGGTGATTGTTTGATATCTTTCTCTAAGAGGTGCATGAAGTGTTCGGTAATATCACCCTCTTTAGTTAAAGAGGGTTGGTCATTGATTGGAATTAGAGTGACTTCGTAGTGGCCGCGTTTTTTTCGCCTGCTAGAGGCATAAAAAGTTGGGTAGTCGAATGATTTTGCGAATTGTTCGGGACTGAGCAGTGTAGCTGTATCTTGGTTGAGAAAGCGCACCCAATGGTAATTTTTAGTCGCGGCAGGATGTTGATCAGCGATTAAGCCAAATGCACAAGTTTTACGTCGATTTTTGATGAACGTTCTACCGGCTTGCTTGGCTGGAATAAGCTCAATACTGTTGGTTGAACGACATTCGGTTAAGTATTTATTGATGTATCGATTGTGTATCGGTTTATAGACCCCGATACAATGATGCTGTATCTGGTAACCGAGTGAGGTGCTCCACTCCCAGTTTTGGAAATGTCCAGATACAACGATGACGCTTTTTTGTTTTTCGAAGTAGGGTGTTAATAACTCAGGATTATTGATTTTCCATCGTTTGGCAATTTCGAAAGAGGGTAGTGTGTATCCTTTGATGGACTCTATGGTGATGTCACATAGGTTTCTATAAAAACCGCGTGCAATTTTATTGCGTTGGCTTTCTGAATATTCAGGGAAAGCTTTTTCCAGATGACTATGGACCACTTTTCTTCGATAACGACTGATATGAAATAGTACGAAATACAGCAGAGGCGACAGTGCGTATAAGCTGCAAAGTGGTGTCCATTTTATCAGTGTCAGCCCTATTTTAAATGCGTAGAAGCTTAGTTTTTCTTTCATTGGTGGCGCGTCGTATTTATGGTCACGCATACTAACATATGTCTGATTGTCTATGGTACCCTAGCGCAGGCTAATTTTATTTGATGTGGAATAGGTGTCATGAGGCAGCGTGCTTTAGATGAATGGTTATTCGATGTTGACGGTGCACCGTCGGTTTTATTGACAGGTATTTCTGACGATAGTCGTCATCTACGGCCAGGAATTGCTTTCTTGGCGTATCCGGGTGCTCATAACGATGGTCGAGAGTTTATTAGTGATGCTATTGCAAGCGGAGTGTCTGCTATCATTTATGAGTCACCTTACGACCTTCCTGCATGTTTTCAAAATGAGCAGGTACCTATACTACCTATGCCGAAGTTATCCCAATATCGCGCAGCACTAGCCGCACGGTTTTATGACGACCCATCCAGAAAATTGCCTTTAGTGGGTGTGACGGGAACCAATGGAAAAACATCCTGTGTTGATTTTATTGCACAAGCGCTGTCACGGAGCGATAAGACTTGTGGTGTTATTGGAACTTTAGGTGAAGGAGTATGGCCAACTTTGCAATCTACCGGGATGACGACACCTGGATCCGTCAGCTTGCAACGAGGGTTAGATGATCTACTTCAAAAAGGAGCAAGCAATATTGCCATGGAAGTATCCTCTCATGCGTTAGCGCTCGGGCGAGTAGAGGAGGTTGTTTTTGATATTGCGGTATTTACTCAATTATCACGTGATCATTTGGACTTTCATAAAAACATGGAAGATTACGAGCAGGCTAAAATGTCACTGTTTTGTCACCCAGGCTTAAGAGTTGCGATTGTGAATGTCGATGATCCTTGCGGAAGAAAAATCGTTCAGCGTGAGAAGGAGCATTTGTCGATAGTTGGTATATCACTACAGCCAATATCATCGTCAGAAATCCCTATGATTTACTTAACATCAGTGTTAACGCAAGAGAGTGGCTTTGAAGTGGAGGTATCCTCTCCTTGGGGTGTTGGGCAGCTCACAGTGCCATTGCTTGGAAAATTCAATCTTTATAATGTTATGTCGCTGATAGGTGTGCTGGGTAGCTGGAGCTGGTCTTGGTGTGACATTGTGTCGGCTATTGAGGCTCTTCAGCCAGTCCCTGGGAGAATGCAGTTTTTGGGTGGTTACAATCAACCATCTGTGGTAGTTGATTATGCGCATACTCCAGATGCTTTAGAGCAGGTTCTATCTACTTTGAAAGAGCATGGATATGCCAACGTGCATTGCATTTTTGGTTGTGGTGGTGATCGTGATAAAGGGAAGCGCTCTATGATGGCAAAGGTTGCGGAATCTTTGGCTGATAAAATCACCGTTACGTTAGATAACCCAAGATCAGAAGACCCACAAAAGATTGTAGATGATATTATGGCCGGATTTTCTAATCCACTCCTGGTTAATAAGATCTTTGATCGAAAAGAAGCAATATCACAAGCTATTCATCATTCGTCTGTTGGTGATGTGATTTTAATTGCAGGAAAAGGCCACGAGTCTATACAAGTGATTGGTGATCAGAAATTACCATTCAACGACGCGGATGTTGTAAAAACTATTCTAGAACAGAGAGGTGGTTGTGTTTAAAGCTACATTAAACGAGATTGTGAACGTCGTGGATGGTGAATTACATGGTGATGGTTCGCTACTATGTCGGGGTGTGATGATGGATTCTCGTGAGGTTGATCCAGGCTCTTTGTTTGTTGCTATATCAGGCGATCGATTTGATGGTCATGAGTATGTTAGTCAGGCTTTTCAGAAAGGTGCTGTGGCAGCATTAGTAGAGAAGCCTGTTGACGGAGAATTCCCCCAGATTATCGTTGCTTCCACAAATGCGGCTTTTTTACAGTTGGCGGCGCACTGGCGATCTCAGCAGTTTCCTCTAACTATCGCAGTGACTGGTAGTTGTGGGAAGACGACAGTTCGCCAATTATTGGAGTCGATATTTAAGTTGGCTGGAAAAACACACGCGAGCATTAGGAGTTTTAATAACCATTTTGGGGTTCCTAAAACATTACTAACTTTGTCTGCAGAACATGAATATTATGTTCAAGAGATTGGCGCAAATCATCACGGGGAGATTTTACCACTGGTATCTGCAGTTAAGCCTGATGTTGCTATAATTACAAACGCAGCGGCAGCTCACCTAGAAGGTTTTGGTAGTCTTGCTGGTGTTGCGTCTGCAAAAGGCGAGATACTTTCTGGGTTGTCAGCAGCGGGTGTTGCAGTCTTAAATGGAGACGACGACTTTTATCTATACTGGTTGGATTTGTTGCAGGGTCAGCAGCATCTAACTTTTTCTACGAAGCAATCAGCAGAGGTGATGGCAAAAGATATCACAATGACTGTATCAGGATGTGCTAGTTTTCGTCTCATTTGTCCATTGGGTGAGGCGCAAGTCACGTTAAAGTTAGTGGGTCGTCATCACGTTGCCAATGCATTGGCTGCCGTTGCTGCTGCCTGTGTTTTTCAATTATCGTTAAGTTGTATCGTGAAGGGGCTGGAGAGTGCGCTGGGAGAAGAGGGACGCTTACAGCAGTATATTGGTTATCAGGGAGCTGTCATTATTGATGACAGTTACAATGCTAACCCGACCTCTGTTCAATCAGCATTAAATGTTCTGTCTCATCGTCAAGGTAAGCAATTTTTCATCTTTGGCGATATGTTAGAGCTGGGTGAGGATGCCTCCCAATGGCATGAAGCCGTTGGTCGTGAGGCTTTAGCATTGGGTATTGATCATGTCCTGTGTTATGGTCCTCTCTCTATGTCTGCAGCAGAGGCTTTCGGGCCAAGTGGGCAACATTTTCATGATCAAAATGCCTTGATAACCGCGTTACTGCCGCAGTTAGATGCTGATTCGGTCGTTTTGGTTAAAGGCTCATTTTCCATGAAGATGTGTGCTATCGTTGACCGATTGTTAGCTGTGTCTATCGATTAAATAAAAGGATTCAGAGAATGTTATTGTGGTTACTGCACGTCTTTCAGTCGCACTTTCCTGTATTGCGGGTTTTTCAGTATTTAACTTTTCGAGGTATTGTTAGCGCATTATCGGCTTTTGTCATCGCATTGTTGGTGAGTCCGTCTGTCATTCGATGGTTACAGTCATTACGGATGGGTCAAGTCGTGCGTGATGATGGTCCCGCATCCCATCTCAAGAAAGCGGGGACCCCAACGATGGGTGGTATCATTATTCTTGGGGCGGTTTTAGTCAGTGTTTTTCTATGGGGTGATTTAAGTAATTACTATATCTGGATATCGTTGTTGGTGATGATTGGCTTTGGGTTAATTGGTTGGGTTGACGATTATCGCAAAGTGGTGCAGGGGAATTCACGTGGATTACCTGCTCGTTGGAAGTATTTTTGGCAGTCTCTTCTTGGTATAAGTGTAGCGATGTCGCTGTTTTTTTCAGCACATTCTCCAGCAGATACTCAATTAGTGATCCCCTTTTTAAAGTCTGTTTTACCTCAGTTGGGGTGGCTTTATATTCTCTTAACGTATTTTGTTATTGTAGGGTCAAGTAATGCAGTTAATTTAACGGATGGCCTAGATGGACTTGCATTGATGCCAGTTGTTTTGATTGCAATTGCTTTAGGTGTGCTGTCTTATGTTGCTGGTAACGCGATTTTTGCGAATTATTTGTCAGTTCCATATATTGACGGTTCGGGCGAATTAATGGTTTTTTGTGCTGCGCTATTTGGAGCTGGCTTGGGTTTTCTTTGGTTTAATGCATACCCCGCCGAAGTTTTTATGGGTGATGTAGGGTCGCTAGGCTTAGGTGCAACCTTGGGTGTTCTTGCGGTCATTGTTCGTCAGGAATTCGTGTATTTAGTGATGGCAGGGATTTTTGTATTAGAAACTGTGTCAGTGATGATTCAGGTGGTATCTTTCAAAATGACAGGTAAGCGTGTGTTTCGAATGGCACCGATTCATCATCACTTTGAGTTGAAGGGGTGGGCTGAGCCAAAAGTTATCGTTCGTTTTTGGATTATTACCGTTGTATTAGTTTTAGTTGGCTTAGCAACATTGAAGTTACGATAATTGTCAGTAGAGATATCAATGGATACTTCAATTAATACGGTCATCGTTGGATTGGGAAAAACAGGTTTCTCCTGCGTTGAATATTTTTCAAGGCGTGATGAGGCTTGTCGAGTGGTTGATAGTCGGGTGTCACCTCCACTTCTTAAAGCGCTAAGAAATCGTTTTCCAGAGGTGGATTTTCAAACATTAGATCATGCTAGCGTGATACTAGAACAAGCAGATCGCATTGTGCTAAGTCCAGGAGTGAATAGTCACAGCTTGCGTCAATCGATTAATCCCATCAAACAACAGGAGTGGTTAGGGGATATCACGTTATTTTGTCGCGAAGCGCGTGCACCAATCATTGCCATTACAGGGTCAAATGGTAAAACAACGGTTGCTACGCTTATGGGTGAGGTGATTAGAGCCTCGGGTTTGAGCGTTGAAGTTTGTGGAAACATAGGAGAGCCCGTTTTAAACGCATTGTTACGCCCCGTACCAGATTATTACGTATTAGAGTTATCCAGTTTTCAATTAGAGTTAGTTGACTCATTAGCTGCTGAAGTTGCTGTGGTATTAAATGTAGATCCTGACCATATGGATCGCTATGAGTCTTTTGAGGATTATCTCAGGGCTAAACAAAAAATTTATCATGCATGCGAGTATGCGGTGATTAATTATGATCAGATCCATTGTCGCCAATTGGCACCCCTGTCTGCTAAAACACTCAGTTTCTCCGGTTTTCCTGGTTTTCCGGTGGATTACGGTGTTGAGAATCAGCAAGGAAATATCTATTTGACTGGCCATGGTCAAGTCATTCTTTCAACTTGTGAGATGTTTTTAAAAGGAGTGCACCATTGGAAAAATGCACTAGTCGTTTTAGCACTTGCAGATGTATTGGGGTTGCCTAGAGCTGCTGTAGTGAGTGTTTTAAAGACTTTTCGCGGACTTCCTCATCGGTGTGAGCTGATTTCAGAGAGGCGAGGGGTCACTTGGTATAATGATTCTAAGGCGACCAATATTGCAGCTACTCAAGCAGCAATTATATCTTTATCTGCCAGTGTATCTGGAAGCTTGATATTAATTATGGGTGGCGATGCTAAAGATGCTGACTTCTCGCCTTTAGTTCCAATAATGAAAGAGCATGTCAGCCATGTGATTACCTTGGGTAAAGATGCTGAGCTCATCGAGCTTGCCATGAGCGATCAAGTTACCTTGAGTCGTGTTCAATCACTCAGTGAGGCAGTTTTAAAAGCTTTATCATTTGCAGAACCAGGTGATGTGGTTGCGTTGTCGCCAGCTTGTGCTAGTTTGGATATGTTTGAAAGTTACCAGCATCGTGGTGATCTATTTCGTCAATGTGTGAGTGAATTGATATGAATCGACAGAAACTGATTTTGGATCATTGGATTCTAGCGCCAGCAGTTTTATTGATGTTTTTAGGATTGCTCATGGTTGCGTCGGCCTCTATGGTTATCTCTGATCAATCTTATGGGCAGCCATTTCACTTTTTGATGCGACAATCAATCTACTATCTGATGGGTATTTTTATGGTGATTATTGCTATTCGCATTCCCATCGATGTTTGGCTTAAATACGATCGAGTATTAATTGCAATAGGTTTGATTTTATTGGTATTGGTTTTGATTCCTGGCATTGGTCGTCATGTGAATGGAAGTCGACGTTGGTTGAATTTAGGAATTGTCACGTTACAGGTTTCTGAATTTCTTAAATTAGCTTCTATTCTGTATTTGGCTCATTATCTTGAGCGTTTTAATGATCGTATAAGAACCGAAATACGTGGTTTTATTATTCCGATGCTTGTGTTGAGTGTTATGGGTATTTTGTTATTAATGGAGCCGGATTTTGGCGCTGTATCGGTATTGACAGTGACATTTTTGAGTTTATTGTTTATTGCTCAGGTTAGGTTACTACCTTTTGTGTTGCTATTTATTTTTGTTGCAAGTGTTTTAGTGCTGTTGGCGGTATCGTCTCCCTATCGTTTAGAGCGAATTGTTAGTTTTATGCACCCTTGGTCTAATGCGTATGGTTCTGGGTATCAATTAACACAATCTTTGATTGCTTTTGGCCGTGGCGGGTGGTTTGGTGTAGGGCTCGGAAATAGTGTTCAAAAGTTATTTTATTTACCAGAAGCACATACCGATTTTATCTTTGCTGTGTTAGGAGAGGAGCTTGGTTTGTTAGGAGAGCTGGCGTTGTTACTGACATATTGCGTTTTAGTGGGTCGTTTGTTTGTGTTAGCTCAGCGTGAATTGAGGTCTGGTCGATTATTCAGAGGGTATTTAGTTCATGGTTTTGGGATCTGTTTGTCTGTCCAGTGTATGATCAATTTGGGGGTGAATATTGGATTATTACCCACTAAGGGTTTGACGCTACCATTCATTAGTTATGGTGGCTCCAGTATCTTGGTAAATTGTTTTATTATTGGTATCTTGTTGCGGGTTTCTCATGAGGCTCGATACCTTGAAGGTATGGGTCGTGCTTCAGTAGTATCAGGTAAGGTGTCCGTATGAAAAAGTTAATGATTATAGCAGGTGGAACTGGGGGGCATATTTTTCCAGCATTGACCGTTGCCGATCATTGTTATGCTCAAGGTGTTTCTATTTATTGGCTCGGTGCAACCGGTGGCATGGAGGAAAAACTCGTTAGCCCTCAATATCATTTACAAACTATTGAGATCGCGGGTCTTAGGGGTAAAAGGAAGTTAGATTTATTATTGGCGCCATGGAAAATTACACGTGCGATTTATCAAGCTATTCGCGTTCTGCGTCGTGTAAAGCCTGACGTTGTTTTAGGTATGGGCGGATTTGTGAGTGGGCCGGGAGGTGTGGCAGCGTGGTTGTTGAGAATTCCACTAGTGGTGCACGAACAGAATTCGGTTGTTGGGCTCACTAATCGATGGTTAGCCTATTTTTCTCAGGTGACTTTGCAGGCATTCCCCGACGTGTTCCCAGCCAGTGTGCAAGCGAAAACTGTAGGCAATCCTGTGCGGCAAGACATTGCATCAGCGGCAGGTCCTCTAGAGCGATTTAAATATCCTCGTGGTCCTTTTCGTATCTTAGTGCTAGGTGGAAGTCGAGGCGCTAGTGCGGTTAATTCCCTGGTATGTGAGGTTTTCCGTAGTTGGGGGTCGGATGAAAAGCCTCTAATATGGCATCAAACGGGTGAGTCAGAGTTTGATCATGTCGTTGAAACATATCAACAGCATGCACCACTAGCGGTGGTTGAATCTTTTATTGATGATATGGCCTCTGCTTATGCATGGGCTGATGTTGTAATTGCAAGGTCTGGTGCACTGACCATTGCTGAATTAGCTGCTTTAGGTGTTGCAAGTATTCTCATCCCCTTTCCTCATGCAGTAGATGACCATCAATTTAAAAACGCGCAATGGTTGGTCCAGCAAGGAGCAGCTAAGGTTTTTCGTCAAGAAACCTTGACGGCTTGTCAATTACGGTCAGTATTACTTGAGCTAGAGAGTCAGCCTGAAAAAAGACTCGAAATGGCTGAGACTGCATATCGTATGGGAGTGGCAGCATCTGGCGCTAAGATTATTGCAGAGTGCGAGGCAATTGTAAGGAAGCGGCAAGGAGTATCATATGTATCAGCAGATTGAGGTTCCTCAACATGTCTACTGTTTGGGTATTGGTGGTATAGGTGTTGGTGCATTAGCTGAATATTTGCATCACCAGGGTTGGCAGGTTTCTGGAAGTGATACCCAGCCGAGTGCCATGACAATGCGTTTACAGGATTTGGGAGTGTCAATTTTTAATGAACATCAGGTTGATCATTTAGAAAATGTTGATAAGGTTGTCTATTCCAGTGCCATTCCTTCTAATCACCCTGTGCTAAAAATGGCTCTGCAGAGAAAAATTCCAGTTATGCAGCGCGGAAAGCTTTTGGCTGATATATTGTCTAGTTATTATTCCATTGTTGTTGCGGGTACTCATGGTAAAACGACCACAGTCTCGTTGATGGCTTACTTGCTGAAAGCGCAAGGTCTCAACCTGAATCACTTCATAGGCGGATCATTGAATGATGGTAGTGGACCAGTCGCACTCGCTGATAGTCAGTACATGTTAGCGGAAGCCGATGAGAGTGATGGATCGTTTTTATTCATGAAACCAAAAATTGCAGTGGTGACTAACATTGACCCCGATCATTTAGCCACCTATCAAGGGGATTTTTCTATTTTAAAACGCTCTTTTCTACAGTTTATGTCTCAGGTTGACGAGAATGGTTTGGTAGTCTTATGTATCGATCATCCTGTTGTTCGAGAGTTGCTGCCGAGTATTGATCGACGGGTAGTAACCTATGGTTTTAGTGAAGATGCAGATTTTCGTGCAAGTCATTATTCACAGCAAGAATTGAACAGCTGCTTTAGGCTGAAGACGCCTACCCAATTTCATGAGATTGAGTTTAACTTACCTGGACAACATAATGTGTTGAATCTCTTAGCGTGTACCGCGGTTGCTGAGCATATGAATGTGCTGGATGAGAAGGGGCTCAGTTTATTAAAAGATTTTCCTGGAGTGGGTCGACGATTACAACTGCATTTATCCAAAAAGTTTGATGATGGCTACGTTCATGTTTTCGAAGATTATGGGCATCATCCTTGTGAGCTAGAGGTGACGATAAAAACCTTGCGACAAGCGTGGCCCGACAGGCGGCTTGTCATGATCTTTCAGCCGCATCGTTATTCGAGAACACATGAGTTGTTCGATGAATTTGTAGACGTATTAGGAAAAGTGGATTTGCTGCTATTAATGGATGTGTTTTCGGCCGGTGAATCAACCATTAGTGAGGCAACCAGTGAGGCACTTGCTCGTGGTCTTTGCGAGCGCTCTAGTCTTGATCCTATCTTGGTTTGTGGTGGTGATAGTGTTCAGTCAAGCCTAGGGGCTGAGCTAAAGCCCGGGGATATTATTTTATTTCAGGGCGCTGGTAGCATTGGGCGTATGGCTAAGGATTTTAGTAACTACTTCAGTTGATGTTAATTAGGAGAGTGCGGGTGGGCCGTAATCGAAGGGCAAAATCAGTGCATTGGCAGCCTCGTTGGTCGCTTTGGTTCTATCGTGGGTTACAGTTTTCTCTATTGCCCTTAGTTGCTCTCGGATCTATTGCGCTTATTGGGCATATCAAACACTCTGAATATTTTACAGTGCATTCAGTGAAAGTGATGGGTGATATTGGTCAGGTCGATCAAGCACAGTTGCAATCTACGATTGTTGGTACAGTGCACGGCACTTTTTTCACGGTGGATATCGCACGATGCCAGCAAGCTATTACAGAACTTGCATGGGTTAAAGAAGTAAATGTGAGGCGTGTTTGGCCTGATACTTTGGTCGTAAGAATTACAGAAAATCAGCCTCTTGCGCATTGGGGGAAAAATAAGATACTTGTTGATTCTGGAGAGTTGTTGCCTAATTATTCGTCTGAATTAGTTGGTGTTCCTGTGTTTACTGGGCCGACGAACTCCTCAGGTAGGGTGTATGCTATGTATCAAAAACTATCAAGTCAGTTAGCTTCTATTCAGTTGCAGGTGGGTGATTTAGCTTTGACTCCACGAGGAGAATGGCAGTTAACGACTAGTGCCGGTATGGTTGTGAAGCTGGGCCATGATCATGTGGTTCGTCGTTTAGAGAGATTTACTGAGCTCTACCCGACATTAGTAGAGGAGCGCTCCGGAGTGATTTCGGAAGTAGATTTGCGGTATCGAAATGGAGTGGCTGTTCGCTGGGTCGATGAGTGAAGCTGTGTTTAATGACCGCTATGACGGTTAGATCTATGTCGAAAAATTGTTATTGTATTATAAATCAGAGAAGTGCTTGCGCTGTTCTCATCTTTTTTATTAAGTTATTTTGATAGAGTTATGAAGTTTATAGCATAAGGCTTAAATTTATTTTATACTCGTTGGTAAAGAAAAAGCTTAATATCAGATTATTTTTAAAGTGTTTTTCAGGGAGTCGGTTGCAGTATGGCAAAGAAAATGGAAAAAGACCTAATGGTTGCTCTCGATATAGGAACGAGTAAAATCGCAGCCTTGGTCGGTGAGATTGGTCCTGAGGGACAGGTTGAAGTAATTGGTTTTGGGGCTCATCCTTCACGGGGCTTGAAAAAAGGCGTTGTTGTCAACATAGAGACAACAGTACAGTCGATCAAATATGCGATTGAAGAAGCCGAATTAATGGCAGGCTGTGAAATACACTCTGCATTTACAGGAATTGCAGGAAGTCATATCAGAAGCCTGAACTCTCATGGAATTGTTGCTATCCGAGATAGAGAAGTTAACTCTCATGATGTTGATCGTGTAATTGATGCGGCCAAAGCTGTTGCAATTCCAGCAGATCAAAAGATTTTACACATTGTTCCCCAAGAATTTGTCGTTGATTCACAGGATGGTGTGCGTGAGCCTATCGGAATGTCAGGCGTACGATTAGAAGCTAAAGTTCACATTGTCACAGGGGCTGCGAGTGCGGCTCAGAACATTACTAAATGTGTTAAGCAATGTGGATTACAAGTCGACGATATTGTGTTGGAGCAATTGGCATCTAGTAAAGCTGTATTAACTGAAGATGAGAAAGAATTAGGAGTATGTCTAGTCGATATTGGTGGCGGTACGACTGACATTGCTATCTTTACAGAGGGAGCAATTCGTCATACTGCCGTTATTCCTATTGCTGGTGATCACGTCACTAGTGATATCGCTGTAGCATTGCGCACTCCTATGCAAAGTGCAGAAAAGATCAAAATCGAGCATGGCTGCGCTTTAAGTAAGTTGGTTGAAAGTGCTGGTGCAATTGAGGTTCCAGGTGTGGCTAGCCGTGCCCCTAAAGATATCCATAAAAAAGCCTTGGCTCAGGTTGTACAAGCTCGATACGCTGAATTGTTCGAATTAGTTGCCGCTGAAATTCGTCGAAGTGGTTTTGAAAATTTAGTTGCTTCTGGGATTGTATTAACAGGAGGAGCGTCAAAAGTTGAGGGGTCAATTGAACTTGCTGAGTCCATTTGTCAAATGCCCGTCCGACTTGGCGCGCCACAAAATATCTCAGGTCTTGTAGATGTTAGGCAAAATCCAGGTTTTTCAACCGGTGTAGGGTTGTTGATGCATGGAATGAAGGCGCAGCAATATGGTGTTGCTAGTTATGATATTGGTCATAATGCAGACGGCTTATGGTCTAGGATGAAAAATTGGTTTAATAATAATTTTTAATTTTTTGCTATTACTATTTGGTTGCTTATAAAGACGTAGCTGTAAAAGAAGGAAAAGAGGAGGTCTTCAATGTTCGAACTGGGTGATAATGAGGCGCATAATGCACAGATAAAAGTCATTGGTATAGGTGGAGGTGGTGGAAACGCTATCGAGCATATGATGGCTGAGTCCATAGACGGTGTTGATTTTATTTGTGCTAATACAGATTCGCAGGCATTACAGCGATCAAGTGCAAAAATGGTGATTCAGTTGGGCGAAGAAATGACTAAAGGACTGGGTGCTGGCGCGGATCCTAATGTGGGTCGTCAGGCTGCAGAGGAAGACAGGGAAAGACTTCGTGAAGTATTAGATGGGACCGATATGGTTTTCATAACCGCCGGAATGGGTGGCGGAACCGGCACAGGTGCTGCGCCAATCGTTGCTGAGATAGCAAAGCAACTTGGGATTTTAACAGTTGCTGTTGTTACAAAGCCTTTTGCATTTGAGGGGCGTAAACGTATGCAGATTGCAGAGTCTGGCATTAGGGAGTTAGCTAAGACCGTTGATTCCTTGATTACTATCCCAAACAATAAACTACTCAGCGTCCTCGGAAAAAATATTACTTTGCTTAATGCGTTTAAAGCGGCAAATAATGTGTTGCTAGGTGCGGTTCAAGGTATTGCTGATCTTATTACTCGCCCAGGATTAATCAACGTTGACTTTGCAGATGTGCGAACGGTGATGTCAGAAATGGGTATGGCCATGATGGGAA
>DCQA01000035.1 GCA_002323325.1 Coxiellaceae bacterium UBA1530
ATCTGAGGCTGTCTGACAATAGTGAGCGAATTCATTGAGCTGTCTTGTTTTATTCATTATTTGATGTTGTTTTAGGATGATTTCGAGCTGGGATAGCTGTTTCAACTCTTGATCGGTGATACTCAATAATTGCTCCAGTGTATAGCCTGGTGCTGAATAGAAAATAAGAGTTGTATTGAGTATGGTCATTTCGATCGATTCGGAAAAATCTTTTCTCATAATTTGCCCTCCATGGCATGTTTGATAAAGCGATGATGAGTCTGTGGCAGAGATTAGTTGGATGGACGCAATTGATTATGGTTATCTGTTATCATTTCAATGCGTTGTATTTCTTGCTTTAACGAAGACACCGATGCGTGATAGGCTAGTGGTGATTCCTTCCAGGGTAAATACTGTTCTTTTAAAAAGATGAGTTGCCATTGTTGGTAATGAGTATGTAAGGTAGGCGATTTAGACCGTTGATCATGATTTCCTAAACGATTATTCCACAGTGCATTATATCTTTTTTCTGATAGCAACTCGGATATGAGTGGAGAATTTGATATAATTTTATAGAGTGTGCTATTGGGTGACCTTTGAATAAGTTGAAGTGCGATTTGCGCTAATTTAAAGTGATCCTTTCTGGACTGTGCATGACTAACATCCTCTTCAAGATGAGATAAATGAAATTTTTGATGCGGCTCCAAATGCACTAAATCATTGAGTGTTAAGCCTGGTGATCGGGTAAAAAGTCCACTGCTAATCGATTGTAGAGCCTCATTGAATAAAGGTCTTTGTATCGCCATAACCATTCTCCTTTCTGTTACTTGATATTTTTACGTATTTTGTCAGATAAAGTCATTGACATAGGTCAACTTTTTATACGGACGCGATATTTCGGCATATTAAACTTGGAAAACTTAAATATAGAGCGAGTGCCTTATCAATGCTCTCATCAATATTTGTGTGGAGTTCGTTTTTGAAGACTATCGTTGTTCTCATGAAATTTTCCTTATCAGCATTGGTTATCCTCTCAGAACAATCGTTATGTTAGGTGATTGTCTTAATAATGGGAAATTGCTAATTCCTATCATGATGATCGATCGAGCTTATCACAATGCATGGAAATATCGACTTTTGACAAAAAATGAGTGGTGCTAGGTTTTGTTCAATGGGGTTAATTCAAAGACTGATGATTGGTTTCTAGAGATTTCTTGTTGATGACTGGTGTTGATTTGACGAACGATTTTGAGTGTTTGTGAAATATATTTGCCTGTCCTTCCTCGATCTTTTTCGAACGACTCATAGGTACCGCCGTCTCGATGAATAGTTAGTTTGTTGGCGTAGGCAATGTTCATGACTGATTGAAGTGCTTGAGAGCTGATCTTATATTTTTCATGAATGTCTTTGGGGATATCCGCAATAGATGGTTTAAGTAATAACAACTGTTCGTTTAGAATCTTAAGGTAGCTTATCTTCATTCGTTTTTCAGATATCTTCGTGTGAAAAAAAATACTATGAAACATTGGCGATAAGTATTTTTTTGATCGTCCCTCAATGCATTCTATTTCATTCTCTAGTCTTTTTATGGCTGTAAAATTGTTATTATAGGCTCTTTCTAGGGTTGTAGTCACTGTTGTGTCATGCGAAGTCATGGCAGTGTATCTCATATTAATTTTTATTACGTCAAAATACAGCTTTATTTGTAGTATGTCTGTTAAGCATGGATTAAATACAGGAAAAACGACATCTCGAACTCTAATCCTTTTTGTGAAAAATGGCTTGTTTTTCTTATTTTGTCGAACTTAGCCGCTTGGCGAAAAGTTAGGAGGATTTATTATGAGTTTTAGTGCCTTTTGATAATCTTACCCTTAAAATAACCTTATATTCGTTTGAAAAATGCTTTTTTTGCGGTCAATTGAGCAAGTTATGATAATATATCGGTATTAGACGTGTTGTTTTTTGAACTATAACCGTCACCAAAGAGATAGCTAACCGTGTGACTGGTGTTTATTAATTAAGAAAAAGGATGTCAAGTAATGTCCATGGATGGTTGATTTATTGATCATGACTAACAGGGCTAGACCATGCACATTATTGATATCAAACAGCTTGTCAACGGTCTCGCAGATATTTATCAGCAGTGTGTCATTGAAGCATATCGTTCATCTCTCAATGAGAAAACTATTGAATCTCTATCGCATCGTCAGTCGTTAAACTTCGAGTCCAATGGTCATCCTTTAGTTGACTTGCCTCTCTTCAATGAGAAAGATTTAATAACAATCTTCAATGATGCTCAATCACGATTTTTATCTAACCATCCTTTTTACTACCGTGTGTTAAAAACCTCCTGGTTTTTTAACATTAAATTTGTCGAAGATTCTCTGGATGGATTACAAAAAGAACTCTTGATCATAATGGGGCTCAGTGATTCTAAGCCGATTGGTTTATCTTCATCCTTACACCATAAGAATGATGGTATCTCTCGACAGAAATTTAATGAATGGGTTAACCCTACAAGTCAGCCTCATATCACTCAGTCATTAATTACATTTTGGCAAGAGGATAATGCTCAATGGAGAAATTCCTTACCGGCTATTTATGCAAACTTATATCAGTTTCAAAAAAGGTTATTGGCTAGCATTAAGCAATTTTTAGAGACTCAAACTACACCTCGTTATAATCAAGAGGTTATAACACGAATTTTTGACACTATTTCGCGAGAGCTGGATGATTATCTTCAAATATCTATGCAAGAAATCATGTGTGATGCGCTTTTTAAAAGCCAAGATGTTCCCACTGACAAATATTGGGATACATTGAAAGATCATTTAAATATTGGCCAGTTTGTTTACAAGAAGAATTTACCTAATAGAATACTACCCGCGCTGCTTAAAGCTTCTGTAGAAGAAGGACTTTCTTTAAATGATTTAAAATCTTGTTTTGCAAACAGTCGCATCTTTGCCACACTAGCTGAAGACCAGGATCTCGATATGGATTGGTCGATATTAAAGCTTATTCGTAGTGTTGCTACTTCAAAGGATTTTCCAAAGTTCTGGGAATATACAACTGCCTTTTCGGAAGGTTATGAGCTAAAAGAGGATCGACTTTCAAGCAAAGATTCAGAGGGTGAATGGAAAAATAACATATCCAACATTAAATCAGGGTTGAATGCTCATCTCAAAGCTACAAATCTAGATGGTATCTCTAAAAAAGAACAATTAGCACTGTTTTTAATGCGCTTAATTGCTCATGATAAACATAAGGACGAGAAATACACAGTACTCACTGAATCCCTTATGGCCGCTTTGCAAGAGACTCCCACCATTTCGCCTGTGATCTCACAAGAGACTCGAGAAAGCGTTCTTAATTGGACGGCAGTCTTGAAAGAGTTTATTAATGATAAAAGAGTTTTGCCTCATTTCTTTTCTTTACCGGCATGCTTTACAGATTCGGTAGAAACAAGTATCACCACTATATCTGACGTTATCACATCAGCTTCTGGCGTACTCGATGACAGTAACATAACTTATCAGCGTTTATTAAGTCGACCCATCCCTATCGCTGAATCATCATTACCCTCAGTAACACGGTCTTCTCAAGCAGTCGAAAACTTGACAAAATTCGATGCATCCATCGTTAAAGCTGTCAATGACTATTCACATCAGGAGCGTCACTCTCCTAAAATTCAAGAAAATCATACTCTAAACAATATCGATTCTTTATTAAAACAGTCTCCAAAGACGCTAGAAGAACGAATTGCTACTTTAAAAAGTATGATACCACCCGCTGAGTCAGAGACAATATTTGATAAACTCTATCGCGATATGTTGGATCAAGAAATTCGATATGATGATGAGTACCATGTGTCGTCATTTTTCACGAACCAAGGTGATAAGGAAATTTACGTACGTGACGCCAGGCGTCTAGGAAGCGCTGAGCTCGTCACGTCGGACAGTATTGATCGTTATAATAACGATAAGGATCCATTGTTATCTAGGCAATGGTTGATAATGGGTATCAACTATACTTTAGCGCTATCAACACTATTAGATATACACGAAAAATTGACTCATGACGCACAATTACGAATACGTGCCATGGTTGATAAATTTATTGCATTGGCCGATAAAGATACTGTGAAAAAAGATTTGACCCAAAAATATAAAGAACATTTCCGCAGTTATGTGAACGAGGTATTAGCACCTGAGCTACATGCACACCTCCCAGTTATGTGCAGTAAAGATGGCTGTCTTGATCAAGCCAAAGCTGTCAAGCTCTTGGATAATGCTAAAGACTGGACAGCTATGCATCGACCGTCCCCTCATATTGTGACGATCAGTCAATTAGAAGGGAAATCTAACGTCGGTGAAGGTTTATCCGAGGGAGCTTTACTGCAATACGAAAACCCTGTTTGTCAATTAACAGAGGGCCAGTCAAAGCAATGGGATAATTATGAGGATGACCTTTGGTATGAACGTCTTTCCAAGAGCGATAAAAAAATATGCGCCTACTTCAGTAAGCAGCTTAAAAACGGAGATCGAGTGATTCCTGCCCAATTGAGGGATAGGGTAGGTATTGGTGGGAAAAACACCTATCACAGTGAGACTTTATTATTTAACAAAGGAGATATTCAAAAGGTTCTCCAGCACGGACACTCAGGAGGTTTGCCCTTGCTGGTTGATGGTGCTGAGTATAGAGATGCCAAAAGTAAAGCCTATCCGATTTCCTCGTTTGGTTTCTTAAGGAAAGCTTGGGATAATTTGGGTTTTTCTTGGTTGCGTACAATTTGGAACCCTGGCTCCACAGCTGCACGCGATCGCTATTGGGCTCTTAGAGAGAAGATGGAAGACACGGCTAAATCTAATCTTGAGCAGCGTTCCATGATTGCGCAAAAACAAATGTTATCATCCGATATACGTGATCAACCCGTAACGTTATCGATCATTCTCAATTCTGAAAAAATGGCTCTTTGGTTTTTGCATAACGCAACTGACTTACACATCACCCGCTCTTCGCGAGCTGCTGTTGCTGCTGTTAACAAGAGTGATAACCAACGTGCGCTTTTTTTCAGATCAGGAGTCGCCTTAGGATCTCTAGAAAGAACAAATATTACTGAACCTCAAGCAATTATTACTAAGACTGAATCTATTATTGAACAAATTAAAAAGTACAATGCCACCGCACCTGTAGAGCCGATAAGTATTGATCACTTATCCAAGGCTTTAGAGCAATTCAAACGCCTCATGCCTGCCGACCAGTTATTCAGTTGGATGTCAAATTATAGATTCACATCGGGAGAGGGACAGGGGATTAATCTGGCGGGCAAGCTGATGGTTCTTTGTCATGTGCGTAATGAATTAAAGGCTGCACTACAAGAAAATACAAACAAGACGCTTAAAAAAATTGGAAAATCAATCGAAGAAATCTATGTCAATGTCAGTTGTGCCAGTGGTGATAACCGTACGCAATTAGGTTCTGTTAAAGCTCAAGCAAGTGCGGCGACATTAGCCATGGATGGTCGTTTGTCTGAAGATCAGATTACATCGCTAATGGTAATGAATCGCCATTCTCATCTAATGTCAGGCTCGTGGGGCGGTAGTTTTGGTACAGCAGGTGTTCGACAGCAGTCACTAGGCTCGTATGCAGAAGAGAGTGCCTCTCAATCATTATCAACAGCTAACAATCACAGCAAAGAAATAACAGGTTTAACCAAAAAAATATGGTCTACGGATGAGTCTGATTTAAAATCGGCTAAGCGAGATGAGCATCCAGATCGTAAGCTAGATGAGAAACGGAAAAAAGTATTCAATCAAGATAAAATTTTTGGATCATTTTTTCGTATTGTACAACGTCTGTTTATATTCTGGGTTATATTAGACGTTATTCCTTTCCTGAGATATTTTTCTGGAGGTTATCGTAGTGATCTTGAAAAGTATAATCAACGGATGAGAGAAAGTGCTAATATTGTTGAGCAGATTAATGCTGCTGCTAATGCCAAAGCCAAAGCGGATAAACCCACAATGCCATCGACAGAGACTGGGTCTCCTTTGCATACTGATCCGGAATTGACTGTGACGACACCATCCTCCACGGTTGCTCCAGTGCCGACCTTTAAAAAAATTAATGAGGAACAAGTTGCTGATTCACCGGAGGTGATTAAGTCTATTCATAATAACAATCACCTTGTGATTGGATTGCAGCATACAAAACCTGATACAGTTACCACATTCACACCCACTAGCACGAATGATGAAGTTTCTGAGCCAGTGACAGGGGAGACGAGTACCGTCTTTAGGCAATACGTGGTCCATGATGTTGATCGTGCGGCCTCTTCTGGATTAAGGATTACTTCCACAAAGTCTGAATCAAGTCAGACAGAAGCTATCAAGGTGATTTCTACATCTGATCAAAATGACTCAGATCTAGCTGTTAAAATAGCGCAATCAAGTGTCAAAACCAACAAACAAAAAGGTTACGTCATTGCAGGCGATAACTTTTTTATTAAACTGAGGATCGCACTTGGTGCCATCTCAAAAGGCATAGATGTAACACAACCTGAGGCACTTATTAGCTGGCCGACTTTAAAGCAGGACTTTAGTCGACTTCATCCAAGCGTGCAAAACCGTGTGATGAACACTCTAAAGAGTAGTAAGGAGAGTGCTCTGATAACGGCACTCAAATCTCAATGTGTCATTAGTGGCTCAACATCTATGCCAATAGGTGAGAATCGTTCTACTTTTTTCTTTAAAGGTCGAGATAGTACTAATAGTCATCCAGATCTATCATTGCTTCCCGCTATTAGTGTTCACGGATAACGATAATTCAACTGTATGAAGCTTGTAATGAGTAGGAATGGTCCAAAGGGGAAGGGCTGATTTTTGTCATGCCTTTTTAACCATACCAATAAACACATGACACACGCTGCTAACGCGGTGGACTCAAAGATAATATGGGACAGTGTCTCTAGTCCGGTCCATGCGCCTATCATAGCAATGCATTTGGCATCACCGAGGCCCAGCCCTGGTTTTCGCCTTACCCATAAAAAACCCAAGCTAATTGATGCGCTAATGACATACCCACTGACTACAGCAAGAATTGAAGAATTAAGATCGCTACTAGTGCCTGTCATGATATTAAAGATTAAACCTACCCAGATCATGGGTAGGGTAATGATATCGGGTAAAAGATGATAGCTCATATCAATAATAGCAAGAATCAGGCCGGCTGATCCAAAGAGAATCATAAAAAATGCGGTGGTGTTGTTTTGATAGTGTAGCTCACACCCTAAAAAAAGTAGCCCTGATATTAACTCGATGATAAGTAGTTGCAGTGGAATGTGCGAGTGACAGTATCGGCAATGTCCTTTCTGATAGAGATAACTCAATACAGGTATTTTACTTTGCCATGCTAGGCGGGTATGACAATCAAGGCATCGCGAATGAGCAATGAATATTGGTTTGATGGAGTGATTATTAATGATTGCTAGCGGAAGGCGATCAATAATCAGTGCATAAAAGCTTCCAAATGATAGTCCTAATAAAAACATTAAGCTGTGATGGAAAATAGTGATCGTCATGATAGTTGGCCGCAGGTTTTTTTCTTAAGATGAGCTTAATTGAAGCATGATGGATCAGTTTTGCTCTGTCTATACTGTTATTGTTACCGTATTTGACTTAAAATTAGTCATAATTAATTGATTTGATCATCTGTAATGACTATGCAAAATGCCACCAACACAAGCTCTCAGGATAATATTCTTGATGCCTACTGTAGTATGTTTATAGATATACTTTGTAATAGCAAAGTACTTACGACTCAATTAGAGAGTCAATTAATAAAGCATTGGCAAGCACATACTGATAAAGATATCAATCAGCTGTTATCTGACGATGATTTCCTAACACTGTCTATCTTTATCAATTGTGCGAACTTCTTCAATCATGTCATCGATGGGCTTATTTCACGTAAAATCTGCATGAATATCTTCAAGACACCCGTCCGTGGAGTCATGGCGATTGACAACCTTATCGATCAAAGTAATTTTAAATCCATTGCAAGGTTGCTGACAAATTTAAATGAGGATGAATTGAGCTCTGTGCTTTTATCTAAGGATGATTTGGGGCGGTCAATATTTTTAAAGCTGTGTCTGATTGAAGATAAAGACGCAAGGTCAACGTTACTGACTAATATCTTTAATCGAAATCTGGTATTTCCCAGGATCATTGCGTCATTGCGCATTCACGCACAATGGTTTGGCGTATGGATCGATCAGCGTCGACATATGTTTGATGCTGCTGTTTCGAATATCCTTGATGTCCTAAATCATATCGAAGAATCAAGTCCAATACTGGATTCACTAAAAAATCTAATAGTATCAAAAAAACGTCCAATGTCTGTATCTGCTTTTTTTCCAAGAGATGATCGAGTGCAGCAGTATGATACTTTTCTCGGTCAAATTTCACGTATGCAACAAAACGCGGAAGGACTGGAGATGGTGGTTCCTTTCGTCCATAACGTTTAGTCTTCATGTCCATTAGTGGGGAGATTAGCGTGAAAAGTTTTTATTGTCGGGATCTTTCTGCTAAGAACTTAGTTACAAAAAGACGATCACGCGTGTGTTGATTATCGATCGAAGTCCTGGATCATCAATCGCAGTGTTCAAAACAATAGATTAGCGTAACCATGGCAGCATACCTAACATGTGGTACATCCAGCACCAGGCGGTGCCATGGATAATAAAGTCTGGTTTTTGAGGGTTATTTATCGTCACCATCGCTCATTGAGCCGAATAAATCACCTGGATTCATCATTTTAGATTGTGCTATTTCAGCCACTTGTTGGCTGGCATGGTTCAATGCGCCTTGTATTAATTCCAATGTGGCTTCTTTAGATTCATTATAGATCTCATCATCAACATAGATTGATTTGATGGTGTGTTTTGCATTCATGATTACTTTGACCGCACCGGCACCAGCCTCGCCCGTGATTTCAATTTTTTCGAGCTCTTCTTGTGCTTGACTCATCATTTTTTCAATATTTTTTGCATTTTTCAATAAACTCATGATATTCATTTTATCTCCGAACATGGTGTGATTTCCTCGTAATTTGTAGTTGTTATTGTTCTATAAGTGTTCGTTGCTGCAGTGCGTGTGCTAACGTGCCACCATCTAAATATTCCAGCTCGCCTCCTAAAGGGATGCCATGTGCTAATTGAGAGCAAGTGATCTTACTAGTGTCTAGATGACTGACAATGTAATGCGCTGTAGCACGTCCTTCCATCGTTGGGTTGGTGGCAATAATCACCTCAGTGATAGCCTCTTTTTTTATATGATTCAGCAGCTGTGGAATACAAATTTCCTGTGGACCGATGCCATCAAGAGGGGATAGTCGCCCATGTAAAACGTAGTATAGGCCTAAAAAGCTGTGAGTTTGCTCTATCGCTAATATATCGGCTGGCGTTTCTACGATACATAACTTGGCACGATCACGTTTGGGTGACAAGCATAAGTCGCAGAGAGTTTGCTCAGTATAGCTTCGACACGAAGTACATAATGTAATGCACTCGAGTGTATTCTGGAGTGCATCACATAACGTCAAGCCTTTCTGACGCCCTCGCTCTGATAACAGCTGAAAGCTCATGCGTTGAGCTGTTTTAGGTCCAATACCTGGTAAACCGCATAACGCATCGATTAACTGCTGTAGAGCAGGGCTAATAGCAATATTTGCCATAGTCTTCCTGAGGTGTGATCAGTCCTATGATTTGTCTTCATCTGAAGGTAGTTCACGAATCTGTTCAGGGATGTCCATGCCTTGAAGCAGTTCAAGTGTTCGAGCTTGAGTGGTTTGTTGGATTTTTTCACTCAAATCTTTCCACGCTTCACGGATACGCCATTTAAATTCACGTACACCACCTTGTAGGGCTTTCTCGTCAAAATCAATGTCGTCAAAGACATAAGTAGCAGACATGCTGATGCGCACAGTTTTATCGTGAGACTCACCAGTAATGTTAATGTTGCCTAATTCAGAATAAGTATCCTGCATTTGGCTCTGCATGTTTTTAATGCTGTTTTTTATGTCACCGGCTAAATCGTCGTTGCTCATGCTCATTCTCCTCTGTTAAGTAGTTATGTTTTTTCAATGATACTTTCTTTTATAACTGTAGCATCAAAAGTTTCCATGATGGTTTTTACATTGGTATCGTTTAAGATGGTTTGCTCTCTTTGTACTTGAGCAGCTTGTTGCTGTTTGTCGTCTTGCTGTTGAGGTGATAATTGCTGGCTTTGACCCGCTGTGATGTTGACCTTGATGTCTTTTTTTAAGTAGTTTTTAACCGCCTCCTCAATGCGCGACACAATATTGGGCTGTAATAGAGGGGCTTGTGTTGGATTAAGCGATAGATGAATTGAGTGATCATCTTGTGCCTCCAAAGTACAATGCCTGGCTATGCTATTGGACATCCCAGTGAGTCCGAGGTGTGGCAGCCAAGATGACCAGTCGTCAGTTGCAAGAGCTTGGCTTGTTGGTGCTGGTTTATTAACCGTATCGGGAGTTGACATAACATTTTCTGAATGATCGATAGGTTTAATGGGTTGTTGTGCTAGCGGGTAAAAACTTAGCAATCTTAGCAGTGTCATTTCAAAACCGATGCGTGTGGTCGGTGCAAGAGAGCAATCTCGCCTTCCAAGTAGCGTGATTTGATAATACAGCTGGGTTTTCTCAGGACTTAATTGCTGAGCCCATCGCGCAATGCTGTCGTTGTTGCTGTGTCCAGGTACAGCTTGTTCAATAGAAATACGATGAAAACGTTCGGTTAGATCAGCTAATGCTTGTTCGAAATTAGCTCCGCTCTCAGCTAATGACTGACTTGCAGTTAGTAATGCGTTTGCGTCCTGATCGATCAGTGCTTCGACGATATGGGTGATGGCTTTTGGGTCAATCAAACCAAGCATAGCCTGCACAGAGTCAGTACTAATATGGCCGTCGCCATAGGCTATAGCTTGCTCGAGTAAGCTTAAAGAGTCACGAATACTGCCTTGGGCTCCTTCTGCAATTAAATCCAGTGCAGTGTGTTCAAAAGTATGGGATTCAGACGTGAGAATACGACTTAGGTGGTCGCTGATAGTCTGAGTGGGTAGGGGAGTTAAGTGGAACTGCAAGCAACGCGACAGTATTGTTGCGGGTAATTTCTGTGGATCAGTCGTAGCCAATAAAAACTTAACGTGAGAGGGAGGCTCTTCGAGTGTTTTGAGTAGCGCATTGAAGCTATGTCCGGATAGCATATGCACTTCATCAATAAGATAGATTTTAAAGCGTCCCTTACTCGGCGCATAGTGAACCTTGTCGAGTAGGTCACGTGTGTCTTCGACTTTGGTTTTTGAAGCCGCGTCTACCTCAATGAGATCGACAAAAGTATTGCTCGCTATTTCAAGACAGTTTGAGCAGACACCGCAGGGTGTTGATGAAACGCCTTCTTCACAGTTGAGTGATTTAGCAAAGTTCCTTGCGATGGTTGTTTTTCCAACACCTCGTGTTCCCGTAAAAAGGTAGGCATGGTGAATATGATCGTTGTTAAGAGCGTTTTCTAATGCTTTAAGTGTGTGCGACTGACCGACAACATCGTGAAACGATTGAGGTCGCCATTTGCGGGCTAGTGCTAAATGTTGGGATGTGCTCATGACAGTTCTACTCTGTTAGCCTAATATTCGTAGTGGTTGCCAAATCAGCCACACCTCGGCGCTCGAGTCCATTACTACCGTTGCTCCCTTCCGGGCC
>DCQA01000016.1:0-944 GCA_002323325.1 Coxiellaceae bacterium UBA1530
TGAAAACATACTCTTCCTTTAAAGGTTCAAAGTATAACCGGTCACTCGTATCATAGCCAGTTGATACTGTTTCAGGGTTACAGTTTACCATGATCGTTTCATAACCCATTTCACGCATTGCTAATGCTGCGTGTACACAACAATAATCAAATTCAATACCTTGCCCTATACGATTCGGACCACCACCCAATATTAAAATCTTCTCTTTATTAGAGGGCTGACTCTCGCAATGGGTCTCATAGGTCGAATACAGGTAAGCTGTTGTGGATGCAAACTCCCCAGCACAGGTATCCACCCGCTTATAGACGGGTCTAATCTGATAGTGATGTCGTGTCGCACGCACCTCATCAACTGTCACATGTAATAAATCCGCTAAGCGTTGATCTGAAAACCCTTTGCGTTTCAGGCGACGCATGTCATTTTCGGTAATATCTGATAGCGATAATGTCATTAAATCTTCTTCTAGAGCGACTAACTCATTCACTTGCGATAAGAACCACGGGTCAATACCACTTAACTGATGGACCTCATACACGCTAAAGCCAAAACGAAAAGCATCTGCTAAATACCAAAGGCGCTCCGAACTAGGGCGACGACACTCTCGTTTAATACGCTCACGAGTAATATCTCGATCGGTATCCTGATCGTTCCAATCAATTTTAGGAGTCAATCCATGCTGGTTGACCTCTAGACCTCGAATGGCTTTGTGTAAAGACTCTTGAAAACTCCGACCAATAGCCATGACCTCACCAACAGATTTCATTTGAGTCGTCAGGCGGGAATCAGCACCAGGAAATTTCTCAAAGTTAAACCGTGGAATTTTGGTAACTACATAATCTAAACTCGGCTCAAAAGCTGCTGGAATCACTCCACTGGTAATTTCATTATCCAGTTCATCCAGCGTATAACCCACAGCTAATTTTGCAGCAACTTTTGCAATTGGA
>DCQA01000016.1:1249-19106 GCA_002323325.1 Coxiellaceae bacterium UBA1530
GCAGCAACTTTTGCAATTGGAAAACCTGTTGCCTTGGAAGCCAGAGCTGAAGAACGTGAGACGCGCGGATTCATCTCAATCACCATCATCTGACCATCATCTGGGTTTACTGCAAACTGCACATTGGCTCCACCTGTCTCCACACCAATCTCACGCAAAATCGCAATCGATGCATCCCTCAATCGTTGATATTCTTTATCGGTGAGTGTTTGAGCAGGTGCAACTGTAATGGAGTCACCCGTATGAACACCCATTGCATCCATATTTTCAATTGAGCAGACAATAATACAGTTATCCATAGAATCGCGAACCACCTCGAGCTCGTACTCTTTCCACCCAATGATGGATTGATCAATGAGAAGTTCAGTGGTTGGAGATAACTCTAAACCTCGGCGACAAATCATTTCAAATTCTTCGCGGTTATATGCAATACCACCACCAGAGCCACCCATTGTAAAAGAAGGGCGAATAATCGCTGGATAACCAATTTCTTCGAGAATTGACCATGCTTCCTCCATGGAATGTGCCAAACCATTTGTGGGTGTTGATAAACCAATTGACTGCATGGCCGATTGGAATAATGAACGATCTTCCGCTTTATCAATCGCCTCTCGACTAGCGCCGATCAACTCTACACCATAACGTGCCAACACACCTTCTCGGACTAAATCGAGTGCACAATTCAAGGCTGTCTGCCCACCCATTGTGGGTAATAAAACATCAGGCTTTTCTCGTTGAATAATGCGCTCAACCACAGACCAAGTAATCGGTTCAATGTATGTCGCATCAGCCATATCCGGATCTGTCATAATCGTTGCAGGATTAGAATTTACTAAAACAACGCGATAACCCTCTTCCTTCAAAGCACGACATGCTTGAGAACCTGAATAGTCAAATTCACAGGCTTGACCGATGACAATTGGACCTGCGCCTAAAATTAATATTGTGTTTATATCATTTCTTTTTGGCATAAGACCACCTTATGTGTCTTCATACAGTTTGTAAAATCATCAAAAATGGTAGCAATGTCATGAGGTCCAGGACTTGCCTCTGGATGCCCTTGAAAACCCAATACCGGTAATACGCGATGAGCCATCCCTTGCAAACTCCCATCAAACAGAGAAATGTGAGTAGGTATCACCTCTGATGGCAGTGAATCAATATCAACGGCAAAGCCATGATTCTGACTAGTCATACAAACACGATGAGATGCCAGTGTTTTTACGGGATGGTTCGCACCATGATGACCAAATTTCATTTTATACGTTTTGGCACCACAAGCGAGAGCAATAATTTGAAATCCCAAGCAGATACCTAAAAGTGGAATAGATTGATCCATCAATGCCTGTGCTGCTGACACTGCATACTCGCATGCCTGAGGATCACCTGGACCATTGGAGAATAAAACACCTTGAGGGGACAACGATAAGACTTCATCAACAGTCGTCGTTGCCGGCACTACCGTGATGCGACAACCACGATTAACCAGCTGACGTAATATCTGACGCTTAACGCCAAAATCATAGACCACAACGTGATGTGAGGAAGTGATCTCCTCTGATTGGCTAGGGACACTCTGCCAATCATCACTCTCAGAATAACTGTAGGATGATGCTACTGTCACAGCCCTTGCTAAATCTTGACCCGACAGTCCTGTATGTGACTTTGCTAATGCCAGCGCTTCCCTTGGATCATCTGTGTCAGTGATGATACAACCTGACTGCGCACCCTCACGTCGCAAAACATGCACCAAATGACGAGTATCAATCTCGGCAATTGCCACACGTTGATACTGTTTCAAGTATTGAGATAAGGAGCCTTGCGAACGCCAGTTACTGGTCATTAAAGCCGCATCACGAATAATTAATCCCGAGGCCCAGATGTTAGCTGACTCTTCGTCAATCGAATTAACACCGGTGTTCCCAATGTGTGGACATGTCAATGTCACTAATTGCTGAGCGTAAGATGGATCAGTGAGAATTTCTTGGTAACCTGACATCGCGGTATTAAAAACCACCTCTCCAATGGCCTTTCCCGCGGACCCTAGGGAGATACCTTGAAAAAACTCCCCATTCGCCAGTGCTAAAACTGCCGGTACCAAGGTCTCCTTAAGGTGTTGCATCGTCTATTCTTCCTTTATAAAAGACAACTAAAACTGCGTCGACCAGTCATTCAGGCGAAAAGAATAAGCTATTCATGCAGACAAGTGAAGCATCCTATCGAAAGACCGCTTTTTTTGTTCAAATATCAAACACCAATCATGAATTTCCATGAGCTCTAAGAGTAAGTGGAGTCTTAGAGAAAATATCACTGAGGTCCAAGATCAATACGACCCCCTCTCTGGCTCTAAAATTCCACAAACAAGGTATTTTTACGGATATTTCATCCATTGTCGTACTGATCAAATGATGGGTGTTGCTTGCGCAATTTGGGCGAGGGGTTATACTACGCGCGTAGAAATATTAAGAATGTCTCTAAATTAAACACCACACCCCCCCACCTTCAGTACGCTAACCTGACGGAGTATCCATTGGAATTAAGTAGAAAAACAAATCGACCATTGAGCTTACTGTCACTGGTCATGATCAATGTGATAGCCATTGATAGCCTGAGAAACTTACCGGCTAATGCCCAAACTGGTTATCACATTGTTTTCTACTACCTGATCTGCGGCCTCATCTTTCTATTACCGTGTGTGCTCATTACTGCACAACTCGCTTCACACTTTCCCGAACGAGGAGGCGTGTACGTATGGGTCAGAAAAGCCTTTGGCACACACATTGCCTTTCTCACCATTTGGTTACAATGGATCTATAACGTGGTTTGGTATCCCACGATTCTGAGCTTCTTAGCAGTCAACATTGCTTACTTCATTAACCCTGATATCGTTCACCAAAAAACCTATATTATTAGCATGGTGATTGCTCTGTTTGCCATAGCCACCATCATTAGCAACCAGGGCATGAGAACATCTGGATTAGTCAGTACTGCAAGTGCAATTATTGGCACGATTATTCCAATGCTAGCGCTTATTGTGCTGGGCTTTGCTTCTTTTATTCATTCTCCGCTGACTACTGACAATCTTTCAATGTCTAACTTTATCCCAAAGGATACTCATGACCTTGCATTCACTCTCATTATTTTATTCAGCTTGATGGGACTTGAGATGTCGGCCGTGCATGCCAAGGAAGTAAAAGATCCTCAACGCAACTACCCAAAAGCACTTTTTTACTCCAGTATCCTCATCGTAGTCACATTATGCTTAGCCAGTCTAGCGATTACTATTATTGTACCTAAAGGCCAAATTGGTATTGTGACAGGGCTCGATGTTGCTTTAAAAACCGTTTTGCAACAATTTCATTTAGATCTAGGATTTCCAATGATTCTATTCATGGTCATTTTAGGTGGATTCGGTAGTGTTTCAGCGTGGGTCATTGGCCCTTCCAAAGCCATGATGGTTGCGGCACAAGATGGCTGCTTACCTCCGCTGTTAGGTTATTGCAATAAACATAAAGCTCCCTCCGGCATGCTTCTGCTACAACTGGTGTTAGTCATTTTTTTAACCTATTGCATGATTTCCTTTGAACCAATTCAAGCGAGCTATTGGTTGCTAGCAGACCTCACGGCACAATTAGCATTATTGTTCTACATCTTCTTTTTTGCTGCAGCTATCAAACTGTATCGCCAACTTCCACAAGATCAACATGCCTTTAGGATTCCGGGGGGTATGCTAGGCACATTGATAACAGGGATGATTGGGATAATAACCTGTGCAATAGGTATTCTATTAGGATTTATACCGCCTCCACATTTGTTAAAAACATCGACAATCAACTATGAACTCTTCCTTTTGGCAGGATTGATACTCAGTTGTGCTGCGCCGCTACTGATCACTTGTTACCAAAAAAGACAGTCACGCAAACATAACGCATCGTAACACCTCAAAGCTTAAAGACCACACATCCCAAGTTGATCCTTATTCTCTCGACGATGCCAGTCATAGTCTAATGGGCGGTGAATAGAAAAATAGCAATGAGCTTTAAAGACAGAACTCTTTAGGCTCAGATCCTACTCGCACATATCAATTGACAGAAATCAGTACCAGTAATATTACAGACGCTGTTTAATGAATTGACCAGGCGTTATACCAAAATAACGTTTAAACTGAGCAATAAAGGCACTATCACTGGAGTAAGATAAATCATGTGCGACTTTAGTGATGGTTACACCTTCTGATAACCAAGCCATCGCTAACACTAACTTAACTTGAGTGAACCATTGATGGTATGTCATCCCTGTTTCTTTTTGAAAAAAACGATTCATGGTTTTCGTTGACATACCAAACTCAGAAGCAACAGCATCAGAAGAGAGAGCCCAGTGATGTGACATCTTTAAGTAATCATAGATTTGTAGAATCAATTCGTTGGAAGAAAAATCAACTTTGAAAGAACATAAACTGGCATGTAACATCTCATTTAATATGACCCGAGTTAAATCTAATGCGGATGGATCCTGTTTTGCATAGACACCCATCGCACACACCCGTTCAATCAACGCCTTGAGTAAAGCGCTAACAAAAATAACACCTGAGTCATTCGACAGAGAGTCACAGTACTGTGAATTTATGAATAGTGATCGAAAATGAATAGGCTTTGTAGATACAGAACAGTGCATCACGTCAGGTGGGACCCAGAGAGCATTGGTCGGGGGAACAATCAATAATTGCTGACCTACCTGGACCTCAATCACACCTCGAACACTATATAGCAATTGTCCAGAGCGATGCGAATGAAATACATCTTTTTTTGAGGCACCATTGTACGCAAACCCTAAGATGGGTTGTTCGAACGTATCAGGATCAAATGTCACTGCCATTTTAATGCCTTTCATATGCACAATTACTGTTACAGCTGATTATAGCAGTATATGGGACATTTTATCGCATTCACATTATCAGTTAGTCATTGCCATCTCAGAAGATGAGCTATGTAATAATCTTTGATTTTCGAAAAAGGGAATTTTTACAGTCCCACCTTACAATCCCATAACAAGATAATTATATAAGCCTCAATAAAAAACTATTAGCAACATAGCATCGCCAATGCTGAACAAAGCATTACTGGTATTTTTCCGATATTTACTAAGGAATCAAGACAAAAAAATCGATCAGTATCAGCCCCTTACATCAACAAACTGGTAACAACTGATCAAAGCACTTCAATTTAGCCTATAATAAATAAGTACAAGAATGAACCCTCAAAGGTGCCCTATGCGATTTCATATATCAAGCTATATCCTAGTCTTACTATTTAGCTCAACGTTCAATACAACCACTGCCGTTGAGGCGAATCCATATCCTGTCAAGCAGCAGATAAATGTCTTTGGTAATGACGTCTTATATCCTGTATCTGCCTGGCAAGAATCGGCCTATCGAGATCGTAGTCAAGAGAAACATAAGGGCTCTTTGTATAATACTTACAGAAAACAGAAAAATAGAACTTTTATACTAGAACACATACCCCATAATGAGACATTTACGACATGGAGCAAACTATCGGCTTTATCAGCATCTTTTCACCCAGACCAAAAAGATTTAAATCCACAAATCATAGCCTATCAAAATAAAATGATTTTCAAAAAATCCTGTAGTTTTTATCACTACCTAGAGATCCCCGCCAAAACCAACTCAACATCAGGAATAATCATCACTATTTTTTGTGAAACCATAAAAGATACCGACGAGGGAGAAGTGATGGTCAAATTTATAACCACTACTGCTAATCACACCACACTACAGATTTACTCGGAGTGGAAAGGACAACCCTTCAACGTTTGGGATGAATCAACCTGGCCAGTGTCTTGGAGTAAAATTATGGATCAAGTTCAACGCTACCAATACATCACCATTAATACCGATCAATAGCTATACAGCGATTGGTGCTGAAATACGCGGGTGTGGTGTGTAATTTTCTATAAGAAAATCATCAAATGCATACTCAAAGATAGACGCTGGTTTACGTACTAGAGATAAGGTAGGTAATTGACGTGGCTGACGCGACAACTGCTCGTTAACAGCCTCAAGGTGATTCGTGTAAATATGACAATCACCACCTGACCAGACAAAATCCCCAACCTGTAAATCACATTGCTGAGCAATCATGGTAATGAGAAAGGCGTAAGAAGCTATATTGAACGGAACACCTAAAAATGCATCCGCTGATCGCTGAGTGAGCTTGCATGATAATCGACCCTGAGCCACATAGAATTGAAAAAAAGCATGGCAAGGTGGCAAAGCCATCTGATCAAGCTCTGCAACATTCCATGCACTGACAATCAAGCGCCTTGAGTCAGGATTTTGCTTGATTTGATCAACCAAGCCTTGTATCTGGTCAATCGTATCACCATTACTTGTTGACCATGATCGCCATTGTTTCCCATAGACAGGACCAAGGTTACCTTGCTCATTTGCCCACTCATCCCAGATACTAACCCCATTATCTTTTAAGTAACCAATATTAGTATTACCCTGCAAAAACCAGAGGAGCTCGTGAATAATGCTCTTAGTATGCACTTTTTTAGTGGTCAATAACGGAAAACCCTGGCTTAAGTTGAATCGCATCTCAAGGCCAAACACACTCAAGGTACCTACGCCAGTACGATCAGTTTTTTCAACGCCGTGATCTAAAATATTTTTTAAAAAGTTTAAATATTGTTGCACACTATTTCCTCAGGTTATGCACTAGCCGGTGGTAACATGCTGGCAGCTGGCGTTCCAGATGCCAACACTATCACCAACATCACGAGCCACATCACCCAAATGGTTGCCATCATGTGTGGCATTGAAACATGCTTGACTAACCAAAAACCTAACGCAGCAAGACCACCTGCTACTAGGGGAATTGCTAGTAATGCAATGATACCTTGTATTACCCGACCAATTGGTCGACCTGAAAAAAAGAACATCAAATCTCTTGCGATTAAATCGTGAAGAGCTAACAGTCCTCGAACAATTTGTGCTAATTGATCTTGAAAAAAAACGGCCACTATTGATAGCAATAAAATTAAGATACCTTGTTTATACATCACATAACTCCTTGTCACTGATTGAGACCATCATCATTCATCACGAATTAATTTTACGCTCTTAAACATCGCGTACTTTAGACCGATAGATCTTACATAAAGCAAACGCACCTATCAACACCATTGGGATCGACAATAACTGCCCCATAGTCATCCAACCTAATGCGACAAAACCTTTCTGAGAATCTGGCTGTCTAAAAAATTCCAGAATAAACCTAAAGCACCCATAACACAGCATAAATAATCCCGTAACGGCAAAACGTGGTCTTGGCTGTGAAGAAAATATCCAAATAATCGCAAAAAGTAATAGCCCTTCTGTAAAACACTCATACAGTTGAGAGGGATGCCGGGGTAGTTCTCCAGCACCCGGAAAGACAACACCCCAAGGAACATCGGTCACGCGCCCCCACAACTCATTATTGATGAAGTTACCCAAACGTCCAAAACCCAAACCTATTGGAACTAATGGAACTGCAAAATCGGTGACATCCCAAATATTTTTCTCTGTGTGACGACTAAATAACCAAAGCGCGATAGCAACACCTAAAAAACCACCATGAAATGACATACCCCCATCCCATACCGCAAATATCTGAGCCGGATGATGCCAATAAAAGCTGATATTATAAAAAAGCACATAACCACATCGACCACCGAGTATCACACCCACAGCAGCATAAAAAATTAAATCTGATACTTCTGATGACTGCCAAACACCATTAGATGAACTAGCTCGTCTGACACCTAAACCCCACGCAGCAATAAAACCCATCAGGTACATAAGTCCGTACCAGTGAACCGATAAAGGTCCAATTTTAAAGGCGACTGGATCAATGATAGTATAATGAAACATTGTGTAATACCTACAATAAAGAATGGTACGTTGACTAGAAGAGCATATGCGCGCCAACAAATAACAAAAATACAGCAAAGTATTTTTTTAATTGTTTGGCTGGTAAACGGTACGCTAATTTTGTTCCGAGTGGCACAGAAAACAATGTACCAATAATAATGACTAAACATACAGGTAGAACGACATAACCAATACTGCCGCTAGGTAGAGTGGTAAAACTCCAACCTAGATAAATATTAGCGGCAGTACCAAGAACCCCTATGGTCAATGCAACCATAGCTGAAACCATAATGGCTAAATGCACACTAACGCCGTAGCGAATTAAAAAAGGAACGGTTATAAAGCCCCCACCGACACCTAACAATGCGCAAATACAACCGATCACGACTCCCATAGCCTGCATAATGTACCACTTAGGCAAAGAACGAGCAGGTTTATCGTCAGCATCTGGTCTCAACATATTCAGCCCAATAACGACAACCAATACACCAAAAATAATCTTTAACACATGGCCGTGTAAATAATGTCCCAGAGTTGCGCCACAGATTACACCAAACATCAGCCCACCAAATAATTGACGATATATCTCAAAATAACCAGTATTTTTTTTACTGTGATGAAATACCGAATTAGCCGTTGTACCTATCATAACCGCCAACGATGTTCCGATAGAGAGATGCATAATAAAATCAGGGTTGACGTGGTTATAGTTAAACACCGTCAGCAAGCAAGGGACAATAACAATACCACCACCTAGCCCAAAGAGCCCGGACAAGACACCAGCTAACAAACCAACTGCAATAAATACTAACCAAATCAGCAATGTAATATCCTTATTATCAATGACAATTAATAACCAGCTCTAATCAATGCACCCATATCCGCATCATCCAGTACCGTTTCCATGTGCAAACGAATTTCAGTTGCATCGTTCATCTGTAGTACAGTTTTTACTAGAGACTTAGCTTCTTCATAATGAAAATGCCGAATCATCCATTTTGTCCGCGCCAAGTTTCTAGCATTGAGACTTAAAATATCAAAACCCATCCCCACTAACAATAACACTGTCAGTGGATCAGAAGCCATCTCACCACAGATACTCACAGGACGATTAGCCTTATGCGCACCCTTGACTATCGCGTCCAATGAACCCAAAACAGCAGGGTGTAAACTATTATACCGTTGCGCCACACGCGGATTATTGCGATCTACTGCTAATAAATACTGTATAAGATCGTTACTACCCACTGATATAAAATCCACACATTTTGCTAGATCAGTTACCTGATATACCGCAGCAGGAACTTCTATCATCAATCCCAACTTAGGCATCTTAATCTTTAATCCCTCATCTTTGACTTCACGAAACGCCTGATCGATGAACATCTTCGCAGCCTCAACCTCTTGCAGCGAAGTGATCATAGGCAGCATGATCGATAAGTTATTTAATCCTTCACTAGCCTGCATCATAGCGCGCAATTGTTGAAGAAATATATCCGGATGATCTAAACTGATACGAATTCCACGCCAACCCAAAAAAGGATTCTCCTCACTAAAAGGAAAGTAACGAAGCACCTTATCACCACCAATATCCAGTGTTCTCATGGTCACTGAACGAGGACTAAACGCCGTAAGTAGCTGCCTGTACATTACTCGTTGCTCTTCTTCACTCGGGAAGCGATCACGCAACATGAAAGGTAACTCTGTGCGATACAATCCAATGCCTTCAGCACCAGACTTTAGCGTCGTTCCACCATCGACGGCTAAGCCTGTATTGACGTACAGTCCGATCTGATGCCCATCAAGGGTGACGCCCGGCTGATCCCATAACGACTCCAACTGACTATCAAAATCTTTCTCCTCTCTCACTAAACGTCGAAAGTCTCTCTTCATCTCAGCTGTTGGGTCTACGTAAACCTGACCATTAAATCCATCAACAATCACCTCTTTTCCAGCCAACTGATCCAAATGAATCCCCGAAACAGACATAACACTAGGAAGCCCCAATGAACGTGCCAAAATAGCCACGTGGGAATTTCCAGAACCTTTTCCTGAGATAATGGCACTTAAGCACCCCTCCGGCACTTCCACAAGCGCTGTGGCACTCACCTCTTCGCTGACTAAAATTGTGTTTTTTTTGAATTTTTTTTGCTCTGGTAGATTTTTTTGCAAATGAGACAGTATTCGGCGCCCCAAATCTCTAAAATCGGCTGCTCGTTCTCGCAAATAATGATCTTCCAGAGACTCAAAGTGAGCTACGTGATGATGAATCACTCGCTTCAAAGCCGCTTGCGCCCAAGCACCAGTTTTTATTTCTTCTATAACTTCGTTCATCAATGAACGACTGTCTAACATGCGTAGGTAAACATCGAATAATACAGAGTCAGTGTCTGATAATTGAGACTTTGCATTGACCTGCAAGACCCTCATTTCCTCTCGGGTCTGAGTAAGAGCAGATTCAAAGAGATCAATCTCAGCATCAATATCATTGATTTGCTTGTCTGGTACAGCCTCTAGATCCGCTGGAGGATAAATAACAACAACCTGGCCAACAGCAACGCCAAAACCACCTGAAATGCCCTCTAGTACAAATTGCTTTTTACGACCAGAAAGATTGACGGAATAAAATTGGATACGGAAACGCTGCAAAGCCTGACCCAACTGAGCACATACGGTAACCAATAACGCCTCTTGATCCTCATTAAACGCCTTGTTGTTACGGTTAGCTGCCACCCAGACAGCCACCAATTCCCCTTGCGAAAAAATAGGCATTCCTAAAAATGCTGTGAGTTTTTCATCATTGAATTGATGATCGGAGACGTAGCAATCATGCAAAGTCATGTTATCTAAATTAACTGGTTCCTCACGTTCACCTACAAGGCCAATGAGTCCCTCGTGTCGTTTGAAATGGCAACCAACTTCTGGATGAGAATGGTAAAGACCATGATGTGCATTTAAATCATAGTCACCTGTTTCAATATTGACTAGATACAAGGCAGAAACATCCGCTTGAATTTGGTCCGTTACCTCAGCAATGACGTCTTGCAACACTGACTCTGGCTGGTGCGCCATCAGCAAATCCTGCAGTAATCGCTGTAGTCGAAGTAACATCTTTTTCCCTCTTGTCGCTAATTACTCAGCTTGAATGATTGGTTCAAATTCAGTTAAGACTGACTGATAGACATCCTTTTTGAAATCAATAACTCTGTTGAGGGGCTCCCAGTAATTCACCCACTCCCAGGCGTCAAACTCCGGCTTACTGGTATAATCAAGATCAATTGCTGTATCTGGCACCAATAATTTCAATAAAAACCACTTTTGCTTCTGTCCCACAACCAAAGGTTCACTGTCCAAACGCCAGTAACCAATAGGCAAACGATAGGAATACCATTGTTTAGTCTCAGATATTATGTTGACGGACTCTGGCAATAAACCTAACTCTTCTGTTAGTTCACGGTACATCGCCTCTTCAGGTTTCTCGCTGTCTCGCATACCGCCTTGAGGGAACTGCCAAGCATGCTTTCGTCGACACCGCTTTGCCAATAAAAGCTGCCCAATATTATTGGATATAATGATACCGACATTGTAGCGATAACCATCTTTATCTATCATTACCCTTCCCTATAAACTTTTCACAGCAATCTGTCTTGACAATTCCTCAGTAACTTATTGTTTCATAATCAGATCTATACTCGCAATCACTTTACCGCAAAAAAAGAGATGAAATATACTAAAAATACATCCAACACAGTGTGGAACCAACGTGCATAGATCATCCAAAACCGATTTTTTAACAAGTTTTCCACAAGATGATCCCAGGTTATCCACTTGCACAAAAAACCATAACACATTATCTTGTGTTTAGGGATCAAAGAAACAACTACATATTGTGCTTTTATCTAACAACCAGTCATCCAATTGACCAATGACCTGGATTTTTATTGTTACTAATAAAGGAATAACCATGCAAACAACCCTCGTGAAAGATAAACCAACTGAAAAAACAACTGTCATCCCAGGGATGATGTATGTTAAGAAACGCTGTGGTGACATTGTTGAATTCAATCAAAATAAAATATTAACAGCTATCAAAAAAGCCTTCCTAGCCATCGACTCAAACCGCGCACAGCACTCTGAGCCTCTACAACAGCAGTTAGAGCGCTACTGTGAGTGCGTATTCGCAATGATACAACAGAGACTCAACGGTGCCCAAGTCATCGAAATCGAGCAAATTCAGGACTTCGTTGAAATTACATTGATGCGTGAGGGTGAGCATCAAGCTGCTCGTTCCTACATTTTATACCGCGAGCAACGCAATGAAGAGCGCAAACTGTTAGAGAGTGAATCGGATGAGATCGAAAATACAGCATTTCACGTGCAGTTTGATGATAACCAATCAATGGAAGTGACTCTTGATTGGTTGACCACAATTGTAGAGCAAGCATGTCACCAACATCACAATCTTGACGCCATGCCAATCGTCAATGAAGCGCGACGGAACCTATTCGACGGCATCAGTATCGATAACGTCTTTAAGGCAGTTATTCTCAGTGCTAGAACATTAATTGAAACTAATCCTAACTACTCATACGTAACAGCCAACTTACTACTACAAAGTATTTTTAAAGAGGTCATCCATGGCTTGAAAATCGACACTCCCGTTCAATCATCCTACAGCCAAGTTGTTTATCAAGATGCGTTCAAAGCATTCATCCAAACCGGAATTGAACTTGACATTCTGGATACTAACTTAAACGATTTTGATTTAGATTTTCTAGCACAACATTTAGAACCGTGTCGTGATAATCAATTCACTTACCTCGGCTTACAAACGCTGTACGACCGATACCTCATTCATAATCAACAAATCCGTATCGAACTACCCCAAGTCCTCTTTATGCGTGTTGCTATGGGTCTGGCCCATCAAGAAGGAGAACTACGCAATCAACGAGCTGTTGAGTTTTATCGTTTACTGTCTTCCTTTGACTACATGACATCAACGCCAACACTGTTCAACTCAGGCACTAATCACCCCCAATTATCCAGTTGTTACTTAACGACGGTACCGGATGATCTAGCGGGTATTTATGGAGCCATAAAAGACAACGCCTTACTCTCAAAATTTTCAGGAGGTCTAGGTAATGATTGGACATCTGTTCGCTCAATGGGATCCCACATAAAGGGAACGAATGGCGAATCATTGGGTGTGGTTCCTTTTCTAAATGTAGCCGATGCAACAGCAATCGCTGTCAACCAAGGAGGGAAACGCAAAGGTGCTGTAGCTGCATACTTAGAGACTTGGCATTTAGACATCGAGGAATATTTAGAGCTCCGAAAAAATACTGGGGATGATCGTCGCCGTACTCATGACATGAATACTGTCAACTGGATACCTGATTTATTCATGCAACGAGTGATTGAAGATGGTGACTGGACTTTATTCTCGCCGTGTGAAGCTCCTGAACTGCATGATCTTTATGGTCCTGATTTCACAGTCGCATACCTCAATTACGAAAACAAAGCAAAACTTGGTGAGATCCAAAGTAAGACTCTCTCTGCAAGTACCCTATGGAGAAAAATGCTAACGATGCTTTTTGAAACAGGACATCCATGGCTTACTTTTAAGGACCCTTGTAACCTCCGTTCACCACAGCAGCATGCGGGTGTTATTCACAGTTCGAATTTATGCACGGAAATCACGCTCAATACCTCTAAAGACGAGATTGCCGTGTGTAATCTGGGTAGTATTAACTTAGCACAACACATCGTAGAGGGAGAGATTGACGTAGAAAAACTCCAAAGAACGATCAAGACTGCCATTCGCATGCTCGATAATGTCATTGACATTAACTACTACAGTGTACCACAGGCAAGGAACTCAAACTTACAACATAGACCAGTCGGCCTCGGTATGATGGGCTTTCAAGATGCACTTTATAAGTTAAGAATACCATATGCATCAAATGAGGCGGTCAATCTTGCCGACAAAACCATGGAGCTAATCAGTTACTACGCTATCGAAGCCTCTAGTGCACTTGCAAAAGAGCGCGGTAGCTACGAGTCCTATCAAGGCTCATTTTGGAGCCAAGGTATCCTACCCATTGACTCGATTGCTATTCTAAAAGAAAGTCGTGGCCAGTACCTAGATCAAAATACAGAGCAACACCTCGATTGGAGCACGCTTCGTGAGACAGTTAAATCGCAAGGCATGCGTAACTCTAATGTCATGGCTATTGCACCAACAGCGACCATATCAAATATTTGTGGCGTGACTCAGTCGATCGAACCCACTTATGAAAACCTCTTCGTCAAGTCCAACTTATCTGGCGAGTTTACTGTGATTAATCCCTATCTATACGAAGATCTTGCTGAACTCAACTTGTGGGATTCTGCGATGACTCATGATTTAAAATATTATAACGGAAGTGTGCAACAGATCGACCGTATCCCAGATGATTTGAAACAGCTGTATTCAACAGCCTTTGAGGTAGCTCCCAAATGGCTTATTGAAGCAGCATCACGTCGTCAAAAGTGGCTAGATCAAGCACAGTCACTCAATCTCTACCTCGCTCAGCCTTCCGGTAAAAAACTCGATACAATGTACAAAATGGCATGGGTCAAGGGACTTAAAACAACCTATTATCTTCGTAGTATCGGGGCGAGTAATACGGAGAAGTCAACCATTCAAGACAGTCAGCTTAATGCTGTTCAAACACCACCTAAAGCGTGCTCGATCAATGATCCAGACTGTGAGGCATGCCAATAATCACTTAACTATTTTCAAGGAGCAATATAATGACTAACAATGTAAACATTAACTGGGATGATTTTGAAAATGACTCAACCCCATCCAATAATCATCAGCTAGGCATCAAAGGGGGTACAACGACCGAGATAACCGAAGACACCAGCCAAGCCTCTACGGCAAAAAATACCAAGTCAGAGGCAAAACGTATCCGGGTGGATGATAAAAAAATCATTAACTGTCGTGCTGACTTGAACCAGCTAGTACCATTTAAATATGACTGGGCATGGAATAAATACCTCTCCGGCTGCGCGAATCATTGGATGCCTAATGAAGTCAATATGACAGCGGATATCGCTTTATGGAAATCAGATAAACTGAGTGATGATGAGCGAACTATCGTTAAACGTAGTCTAGGTTATTTCGCAACAGCAGACTCCCTGGTGGCTAATAATATTGTTCTAGGTGTGTATCGACTGATCACCAATCCAGAATGCAGGCAATTTTTACTTAGGCAAGCTTTCGAAGAAGCACTGCACACGCACTCATACCAACATATCATTGAGAGCTTGGGACTAGACGAAGCTGAAGTATTCAACATGTATAGAGAAGTAGAATCTGTCGCTAATAAAGCGTCGTTTTCAATTAAGCACACGGATGAATTAGCAGACCCTAACTTTTCCACAGGCACTCCTGAAACTGATCAAACCTTGTTACGTAACTTAATCGGATTTTACGTAATTACAGAGGGTCTATTTTTCTATGTTGGCTTTACCCAAATTCTCGCTATGGGTCGTCAAGGAAAAATGACTGGGACTTCTGAACAATTTCAATACATCCTGCGAGATGAGTCCATGCATGTTAACTTTGGAATTGACGTGATTAATCAAATCAAGTTAGAAAACCCCCACATATGGAGCGAGACCTTCCAACAAGAAGTCATCGATATGGTCAAAGAAGGTGTTGAGATAGAATGCGCATATGCAAGAGACACGATGCCTCGAGGTGTACTTGGCCTCAATGCTGATCTATTTCAAGATTATTTGCAGTACATTGCTAATCGTCGTTTGATTCAAATCGGACTAAAAGAACAATACCCTGGAGTAGAAAATCCTTTTCCATGGATGAGCGAAATGATGGATTTACGTAAAGAAAAAAACTTTTTTGAAACACGCGTTATCGAATATCAAACAGGCGGCGCTCTTAAGTGGGACGAGTAGAATAATGAAGCACACCTTGATACTCAAGGTGTGCTTTTGTTAAACATCTAGATCATCTAGGATAAAACGAAATTTTGCATGACATCAGATCGAAAGTCTTACTAGTATCGTTTGACGCAAAGTAGATAGACTCTATTTCGCACACTGATTATCACTCAGTGTATCCACGCCTTCATTCACTCATCGACCACCGCACGAGCAATTAGACTTTCCATGACAAAATTCACATGGTATGAGATCGTACGTATGATCGCCTGTATATTCCTTGATATTAATATCTGAACCACCTCCGCATGAATCGTCCTTTGAGGATGGAGTCTTCTTCTCGATTGTAAATTCCGGAATCCGCGTATCCCCTGGGGCATTACTACAATCAAGCTTTATCTCAAGATGACGTGTTGTATCAGCTGTATTCTTGACAAAGAATCCAAACAACTGATAATTACCCTTGGTATTTTTTCTTGCGACCTGCATAGGATATTTACTATCATTACCTATCAACTTTACTGGTGTATCTGTACAATTGAGAAAAACATGCCGGGGCATATATTGCTCTCCTGTATCTGGTTTCTCACATGCTATAACGTAATTTTGTTTATGGTTATGACTAATTTTTATACTTCCACTAGTTATAGGGTAACCATTGGATGAATTGGGATTATTAAAACTCTTTTGCCAATCATTGGCATGAACTAATGAAGAGGGAATTACTATCAACATGCTGAATATCAGATATATATAGCGCATAGATTCTCCCCATATTTTTTTCTTTCATAATATATAATAGTACAAAAAAAGAGATTTACTAACGAAGATGCTTATAAATTATTTGTATTTTTATCAATGAGTTATCTTACACTGTTGAGTGCACTCATCGATCATACATCAAAAAATCACCTAACGGTTATTTTTTGACTATAATGAAAATGTCTTTTGTTAGTTAGAGGGAATACTATGAAACTATCAACAATATTGCTGACATTAAGTGCTGTATTAACCATACCACATTGTTTATCCAACCAAATACATGTATTCACAAATTCTTATACTAATTTTAATGCTCATCGCTCATTAGAAGCGAGTCATCAAGGTCATATTCGCGATTCACTCACTAAAGCCTTATCCACCAGTCACCAGAAAACATTCGATCGAAATTGGCAGGTCGCGCATGGCGAAAGATGTCGGTGCTGGAGCCCAGAAGATGATCCTTGTAATAAAAAAAATAGCATTGATTTAATAAGCACAGATAAATTAGGTACTGGTGACCGGGCACAAGGAGGAAAGTAAGTGCGTCTCTCTTCTTATGATTCCTAAGCTCATTAAGAAAATAATTTTTAATGCATCATATCCTAATTCAATTCCTGGCTTTTTAAACTGTCTTTTATTACATTACTTGAATGACTAGTCATAACATCATTAAAAGCGATTTCTTTGATCCAATGTCGAGAAAATTGTTGTTCGCTGTACACGGAGATATGATGACAAGCATCAAAAAAAAACCTGATAGGATAACATCGTGCACGGATTTAGAAGATTACTATTGGCTTAAAACTGAATTACTGACTACTTGTAAAAGATATGACTTGTGCACACAAGGCCTTAAGCAAGAATTAGAGACCCGGCTTAAAGTTTTTTTTCAGACAGGTCAAACAACAACTGCGAGAAAAAAAACAACTCGCATAAGCTGAAAAGACAGTGATGTTGAACTAACACTAACAACACCGGTAAAGCACTACAGAAATGATACTCCTACTCGAAATTTTTTTATTAATCATATTGGAAAATCATTCAGTTTTAATGCTTATCTACGACAATTTAGAGATATTAACAACATTACAATTGGATTAACTTACAGTGATCTAATCAAAGGTTACCTAGAAAACAAAAAAAACAAGTCGCAAAAAAAAGTCATCCATCAACAGTTCGAATAGAACCAATTCATTCACGACTTCTTTA